>JAEUKG010000385.1 GCA_016794325.1 Myxococcales bacterium
TTGTTGATCCACTTCTTGCAGACGCTCTTCTGGAGCTCGTCGCCCATCTGCGACATCCGCATCTTGCCCTTGATCTCGATCATCCCGGCGGGGCACGCGCCGCGGTTGCCCTCGCGGCCGTCCGTCACCGCGGGGTCCTCCCCGGGCGGCGTCACCACCTGCCAGTGTTTCTGATCGACCAGGCGCCACTCGAACGTGGGGTCCTTGGGCGCTCCGGCGACGAGCAGCGGTGTCGTCACCAGGATCGCGGCACCGATGGCCAGACGAGGGCGCCGCATCCGCCCTACGGTAGCGCTCGGACGCGGATGGACCAACCCGTGCCCAGGTGGAGCAGACTCTCGGCAGCAGGTGAGGGCGGCAGGCATCGCCTTGCAGCCTGCAGGCGCGCAGCCTCACTCGAAAAGGCGCTCCCTGGGTGGAAAAGTGCCGTTTCCAAGCGTCGGCACAAACCTCGCACCATGTAGGTGCATGCGGCCGCTGCCTTTCGCGTTCACCCTCGCTCCCCTCCTTGGCGTCTTGATGACCGGCTCGGCGGCCCTCGCCGCGGCTCCCGCGCCGCCGGCTTCTGCGCCCGCGACGCCCAAGAAGGCGGAGCCGGCGAAGGTCGACCCCGCGAAGAAGGCCCCGAAGAAGGGCGCCGCCGCGCCCGCGCCCGCGCCCGCGCCGCCGCCTCCGACGAAGGCGCAGACGGCGGGCCTCCCTGGCGGCCTGCCGGCGCCCGCCCCTCCACCTCCCGGCAAGGGCGCTCCGCCTGCGCCGGCACCGGCGCCGGCGCCCGCGCCCGCGCCCGCGCCCGCGGCCGAGGCGCCGCGCGTCGAAGCGGCGACGTCGAGCGTGCCCAGCCCCGACGCCCCCGCCGACGCGAGCCCGAGCACCGGCGCGCGCGGCGACTGGACCGCGGGGGTGGACTACTCGTTCGGCGGCGCGACCCTCGACGTCCTCTCCGACAACGAGCTGCGCCCGCGCGAGCTCCGACCGACCAACACCTTCGACAGCTCGCGGGTGACGAGCCACGCCGTGGTGCTCGGGGTGAGCTACGACTGGAGCAAGCGGCTCGCGATCGGCCTGCGGGCGCCGCTCATGCAGGGCACGATCACCCCGCGGAGCGGAGATCGCTCCGGCCGGACGTCGATGGTCTTCGGCAACGTCGGATTGGGTGCAAACTACAAGCTTTCGCCGGCCGAGAACCTCGACCTCCTCGTCGGAGCCGAGCTCACCCTCCCCACCGGCGGCGGGACCGAGAGCTCCACCCGAGCCGACGTCGCCGCGTCGCCGCGCGCGGCCCGCAAATACGCCTCGATCGACCGGTTCTCGGTCGCGCGGTCGGCCGACTACGCGCGCGGCTCGATGGACTCTGGGCTCTTCGAGTCCGGCCGGGTCGGGCTCTCGCCCGCGGCGACCGCCATCTGGAGGCGGGGCGCCCTCAGCGTGCGGCCGGGCGTGAAGATCGAGCCGCTCGTCGACGTGACCGGCGACGCCCCCGAGGGGATGATCGTCGACGCCGTCGCCCGCGCCGAGGCCGGGTACCTCGTCCACCCGATGATCGAGCCCGAGCTCGCAGCCTGGGCCAACTGGCAGATCACCAAACACGAGTTCCGCGACGCGAGCGCGGTGGTGGTGGAGCCCGCGGTGCGGGGGCACTTCGGCTGGTTCCAGCCGCGCGCCGCGCTCGACTTCCCCATCGTCGGCGGGCTCTCGGACGCGCGCGCGATCGCGCTCCGGCTCGGCGCGACCGGAAACTTCTGAGCGGGCCGCCGATCGGCGTCAGCGAGACTCGACGACGGTGACGACCTCGCCGGCGCCGCGCGCGGAGACGGTGCAGGTCACGAGCGGGCCCGCGAGGCCGAAGGTGTAGGCGCGCGCCCGCGGCCCGGGCTCGGTGGCGGGCCTCGCGCCGCGAGCTCGCATCGACGCGTCGAGGGCCGCGAGGATCACGTCGGCCCGAGACGCGCTCTCGTAGACGAACACTCCGCGGCGATCCCCGACCACCACCGAGAGGGAGCGCGTGCTCGAGGGCGGGCGCGGCGCGAGACGCGGGTCGGAGCCCGGCGCGTCGCCTTCCCCCGCCCACGCGAGCCGGTCGACGCGCAGCGGGCCTTTCGCGCGGAGGCTCAGCCGCGTGACCCGGCCGCCCTCCTCGCGGGTGACGAAGCCGTATTCGAGATCGCCCAGGTCGGCGAGATCGCCGCTCGCGGCGAAGCGCCGGACCGCGCCGCGGACGTCGTCGCCGCCGCGACGGAAGCAGAGGACGACGCCCTCGCGCTCGGAGCCGCGGCGAAGGCCGAGCCCGCGCGACGGCTCGGAGCAGCTCTTCTCGAGCCGGCCGAGCTCCTCGTCGACGGTGCCCGCGACGAGCTCGGTCGACAGGACGAGCGCCTCGCCGTTGAGCACCACGTCGATCGCGCCCGGAGGTGCGCCCGAGAGCTCGTGCCCGAGCGCCAGGCCCGCGCGTCCCGCGTCTGCGGCGGCGACGCGCCCCGAGAGCGCGGTGGTCACGACGAGCGCTCCGAGGAGCCAAGCTCCCGCCCGCAGCGCGCCCCGATGGCGGTCGCGGCGGCGAGGATCGAAGCCGAGCGCGCGGAGCGCGCCGAGGACGAAGACGAGCGCGAACATCACTTCACCTTCGGCTTCTTGGGGAAGTAGGACGACGACGCCTTCACGCCGTAGTCGAAGAAGCCGAGGGGCCCCTCGTCGGTGGGCGTCTCGTTGCAGAGCACCGTCCACTCGGAGCGCGACCTGGAGCGCATGCGACCCACCTCGACCACGCGCTCCCGCGACGTCTTGGCCATGGACAGCTCGCGGCTGACGGAGCGATCGCCGGCGGCGCCGCGCGCGAGCTCGGCGGCGCGAGGTGGCGGCGGATCGCCGACCGTGAAGCCGGGCCGGGTGGTGACGTCGAGATCGCCCTCGCAGCCCTGGGAGGCGAACGCGAGCGCGTCGGCGTGCGCCTCGGCCTGCACGTCGAGCCGGCTCTCTTGCGCCCGGAAGCAGAAGAGCAACACCCCGAAGAAGAGGACGAGCACCGGGAGCACCACCGCCGCCTCGACCATCGCCGCGCCCCGTCGCCTCCGCCGTCGCTTCAGTGAAACCATCGCCCAGCCTCATCGACCTCCTTGGGGAGGAGGTTCACGTCTTCGAGGAGCTTCTTGACGATTCGGCTGACGAGGGGCACCGCCAGCGAGCGGACGAGCGCGGCCTTCTTCTCGTCGGTCGACTGGTCGGAGACGGCGATCTTCTCGATTTCGCCCACGATTTGCCCGGGGGTCGCGGCGCCGAGGCGGCGGAGGATGCCCGGGCCGCGGGCGCGCACGAGGCGAGCCCGCCACCGCATCGCGTACATCGAGCCGAAGCGCCCGCCGTTGCAGGAGGCGGCGTGCCACTCCTCCTCGCAGTCGTAGTAGATCTCCGCCTGGGCGACGTAGACGCGCGGCGGCTCCGCGGCCGCCGGCAGCGTGAGCTTCTTGCGGCGCAGCCCCGGCTTCGGCGTCTTGGCAGCGTGACCGTCGGCGAGGGCGACCCGCCGAGTCGCGCGCTCGTCGTGGCTCGCGATGACGAGGCCGTACACCTGGGTCCACTCGCTGCCGTTGTGCGCGCGCGAGAAGACGCGGTGCGGGCCGTCCGTCTTCGTGAACCAGCCGTCGAAGTCCTTGGGGCCGCACCACTTCGCCTTCGTCTCGACGTGGCTCGGGCCGAAGATCTCCCACACGGGCCCGAGCCACGCCTTGGACTTGTCGAAGGCCCAGTCGGTCTCGCGAGCGCAGACCTCGCCGATCTTCTGGGGGGCGAGGGGCAGCCCGATCACCTTCTTCTCGTCTTTGGTCGCGTCGTCGTGATCGCGGTCGGGCTCCTCGACCATCGTCCGGATCCAGGGCTCGTCGGGGAGGAGCGCGGGCGAGAGCGCGAGGCCGAGGTGGTCGTGCTCGGCCGCGAGCGCGATCGCCGCCGTCTCCGCGACGGCGGGCGCGACCGCGGAGATCACGGCCTCGGCGGTGCTGATGCCGGGCACGCCATCTTTCATCACCTTGTCGTGGTACTTCGGCAGCGCCGTCGTGCGGATGGTCTCGTGGGCCGACCAGACCCCGCGCGCGACGTCGCACACCTCCTTGGCGACCCGCGCGTGGCAGGTGTTGAGCCGCTCGGCGGTGTCGAGCTCGTCGGAGACGAGCGCGGCGTCGGGGAAGCCCGTGACCTTGAGCACCGCGCGCAAGAGCAGCAGCACGTAGCGCAGCACCAAGAACACGGCGACGATCGCCACGAGGACGAGGTTCAGCATGCAGACGAGGTTCATCGCGCGCGCGTGCACCGCGGCGGCGCTGAAGGCCACCGCGTCCGCGGACGCCTGCGCCTCTTCGCGGAAGGCGAGCGCGTCGCCGATCCCGATGAGGAACCAGAGGCAGCCGGCGAGGAAACACGCCATGAAGACCGCCATGAGGAGGACGGCGCCGCGGCGGTCGGCGGCGAGCGAGCGGATCGGCGGGCTCATGGGCTCACCGCGCCAAGAACGCAGGGGCCGCGCCGCCCACCTGCGGTGAAGATTTCACGAACGGCTGGTAGCGAGCCCCCTGGTGCGGGAGCGTCGCGTCGGCGTGGATCGTCCGGCGGCGCTCGAGGCCGCACACGACGAGGCCGCCGATCGGTACGCCGCAGTCGTAGACCGCCGAGACGTGCACCGCGGCGCGCCCGTCGCTCACCTTCGCGGTGGCGCGCACGTCGTGGAGGAGGCGGTGGCTGGCCCACGGGCCGAGGGCGAGCTCGGCGGCGCGGGCCACCTGCGCGGGGCCGTCGGCCGGAGCGCCCGGGTTCGGCGGGAGGATGACGACCGCGGCCCGCGCCGACGTGCGCGCCGCGTGCTCGACCATGAGCTTCGACGTGTAGCCGCCGGCGAGCTGGACGAGCGTGAAGAACGTCAAGAAGAGCGGCCCGGCGACGATGACGAGCTCGGCGAGCGCGGCCCCACGGACGTCGCGCGCGAGGCTCACGGCGCGCGCCCCGACTCGTCGCCCATGTCGTGCACCCCGGCGCGGTGGACCGTCACCAGCGCGAAGGCGGTGAGGAAGAGGAACGCGAAGACCTGGGCGAGCTTGACGGGGGTGAGCACGATGACCTCCACCCGCCCCTTCGGCCGCGGCCGCGTGGGGTTGCCACTTTTGTCCGCACCCTCCCCCAGCCACCGACGCGCGACCACGACCTGCGCCGCGGGCTCACCCGTCGACCGCTCGGTTCGTTCGACGTTCCGGCCACTTGGGGGTTGGCGCGCTGCGTACCTTGCCCCACACGCGAAGCGCGCCTAAGAACCCGCCTGACTTCGCGGGCTTCGCTCGTCGTGGGCGCGGTGTGGAAACAACGCCGTCGTCGCACGTCCAAGGAGAACATGATGCGCCTCACCACCTCGTCGCTCGTCCTCGCCGCCGCCCTCGCCGCCCTCGGCGTCGCGTGTGGAGGCAGCAAGAAGCAAGCGAAGACGGCGGAGGCGCCGATCGCGAGCGAGACCGACAAGAAGGCGACGCCCACCGCGGATGGGGTGAGCATCTCTCCGGAGCTCAAGAAGATCTGCAAGATCGAAGACACGTCGATCCCGCGGTTCGGCTACGACTCGGCGACGCTCGACCCGGGCACCGTGACGACGCTGCAGAAGCTCGCCGAGTGCCTCACGACGGGCCCGCTGAAGGGCAAGCGCGTGAAGCTCGTGGGGCGCGCGGATCCGCGCGGGCCGGAGCAATACAACATGGTGCTCGGCGCCGCGCGCGCGGATCAGGTGCGCCGGTACCTGTCCGATCGTGGCGTCGGCGACGCCGCGATGACGATCACCTCGCGGGGCGAGCTCGACGCGACCGGCGTCGACGAGTCGGGGTGGTCGTTCGACCGCCGGGTGGACGTCGAGCTCGCGCAGCTCTGATCACGCGAAGAAGCGGACGAGGATGAGGTCGTCGACCTCGGTGCCGTCGGGCAGGCGGACGAAGCGGGCGCGCGTACCCTCGTGCACGAAGCCCTCGCTCTCGTAGAGGGCGCGCGCGCGAGCGTTGTCGGCGCGCATGAAGAGCTCGAGGCGGCGGAGCCCCGCGCCGTTCGCCCACGCGCACATCGCGCGGACGAGCGCCCGCCCGTAGCCTCGCCGCTGCGCGCGGGGGTGGACCCCCAGCGACAGCACTCCCGCGTGGCGGGTGAGCGCCGGTTGATAGCGACGGACGAGGCCCTCGCCCGCGATGCCCTCGTCGTCGACGGCGACGAAGATGGCGGCGTCGTCGGGTCGACCGAAGTAGCCCTCGATGCGGCGCGCGTGCGCGACCATGTCGTCGGCGTGCTCGAGGGTGGTCACCTGTCCGCGACCGTCGGCCAGGATCGCGAGCCCCAGGGCGTGCAGCCCGGGGAGGTCCCCGGGAGTGGCGAGGCGGACGGTCACGGTCCGGCCATGATACGGGATCGACGGTGCGACGGGGGCCGGACGGCCCTCCGGACGAGCCTCCCGGGGCGGCGTGAACCGCGAGTGCGCGGCGGTCGTCGCGCTGACCGGCGCGCCGCGGTAGCGGGCGGCGCAGCCCCCCGCGGCGGCGGAGGCCGGGTACACTCGGCGCGTGGCGAAGCCCAAGAAGAAGCGACGCGCGCAGGCGCCGGCGCGGGCGGCCGCGGGGCCGGCGACGGCGGCCAGGCCGCGCGCCCCTCGCTCGCCCACGTCCCGCGCGGTCGCGCTCTTCGCGGTCACGGCGTTCGTCAGCGCAGCGCTCGGCTTCTCGCTGCAGCCGATCGTCGGGCGCGCGCTGCTGCCGAGCTTCGGCGGAGCGGCCGCGGTGTGGAGCACATGCCTCGCCTTCTTCCAGACGGTGCTCCTCGCGGGATACCTGTACACGCACGTATCGAGCCGGCTCCCGCTGCGCCGCCAGGTCGCGCTCCACGTCGCGGTCTTGCTCGCCGCGCTCGCGGTGATCCCGGTCCGCGTCGGCGCGGCGACGGCGGTCGACGGCTCGCCGTCCGTCGCGCTCCTCGGGCTGCTCCTGCGTTCGGCGGGCGCGCCCTACTTCGTCGTCACCACCACCGCCCCGCTCGTGCAGCGCTGGCTCTCGCGCACCACCCTGCCGGGGGCGGCGGACCCCTATTGGCTGTACATTGCAAGCAACGTCGGTAGCGCCGCGGGGCTCCTCGGCTACCCGCTCCTCGTCGAGCCCGCGCTCCGGCTGTCGGATCAAGCGACGGCCTGGGGTTGGGGCTACGGGCTCTTCGCGCTCCTCTCCTCCGGGTGCGGGCTCCTCGCGATCGCGAAGCAGCGCGCGGACGCGCCGGATGCGGGCGGCGACGCGCAGGCCGGCCCCGCGGGCACGACCTGGCGGCAGCGCGGGCGATGGGTCTTGCTCGCGCTCCTCCCCGCGAGCCTGACGGTGGGCGCGTCCGCGTGGCTCTCGTCGCGGCTCGCGGCGATCCCGCTGTTGTGGGTCGTCCCGCTCGCGCTGTACCTGGCGTCGTTCGTGATCGCCTACGCGCGGGTGGGCCCGCGGGCGGTGGCGCTCGCCACCCGCGCGACGCCGTGGGTCGTGGTGCTCGCGCTGGGGGTCGTCGCCACCGAGGCGCACTTCCCGCTGTGGGTCGCCGTCGGGATCGCGTTCGGGGCGCTCTTCGCCGCGTGCGTGGCGATGCACGGCCGGCTCGCGGCCGAGCGCCCCACCCCCGCCGGGCTCACCGGGTACTACCTCGTCCTCGCGCTGGGCGGCGCCCTCGGCGGCGTCGTCACGTCGCTGATCGCTCCGCTCGTGCTCCGCGCGGTCATCGAGCTCCCGCTCGCGCTCGCGATCAGCGCGGCGGTCGTCGGGTGGATGAGCGGCGACGCGCGCGACGCGCGGAGGACGCTCCTCGCGGCCGCAGCGGCGGCGGTCGCGGGGCTCGTGCTCTTCGCGACCCCGGCGGGCGCCGTCTTCGAGCGGCCGGCGCTGTGGCTCGCC
>JAEUKG010000404.1 GCA_016794325.1 Myxococcales bacterium
TGCCGGCGGTGGGGTAGGTGACCGCGAGCGCGAAGGCGAGGGCGACGGCCGCGTCGGCGGCGTTGCCCCCCGCCGCGAGCACGTCTCTGCCCCCACCGGTCGCGATCGCCTCGTCGCTCACCACCATCCCGCGCTCGCCGCGCACGACGACCGGCGTCGCGTGCGGCCACGGCTCCACCTTCGCGCTCGCGTCGGTGCCCGCGTCGACCGGCCCCGCGTCGAGCGCGGAGGGCGCGGCGGCCGCGGAGCGGGCGGGGGCCGCGCTGACGGAGGCCGAGGGGCTCGGGGCGGGCCGCGGCGGCGCGGGCTCGCCGCAGGCCGCGAGCGCGAGGGCGAGCGCGAGGCCGAGGCGGTGGAGGGCGCGGCGCGGTCGTGCGATGCCGGCGAGGAGGCTCATCGCGCGCATCCTACTCCAGCGCTGCCCGAACGCGCGGTTGAACCGGGAGACGGGCGCCGGATAGCATGAGCGGGTGCGAGCGCCGCGAACGATAGGTGTAGGATGCATGCTCTTCG
Source organism: Myxococcales bacterium (assembly GCA_016794325.1). Taxonomy (GTDB): domain Bacteria; phylum Myxococcota_A; class Polyangia; order Polyangiales; family Polyangiaceae; genus SXNL01. The sequence continues at coordinate 514 of JAEUKG010000404.1, forward strand.
TGGTCGGCTGCGGCGCGGCCCCGGTCGCCGCCGAGCGCGCCGGGGCGCCGCCGGGCCCGCCGGTCGTCGACCCGGAGGGCGAGCCGGCCCCGCCCCAGCCGCCTCCGAAGGACGGCCGGGCGGCGCTCAACACCGAATATTTCCTCGGCTCCGAGGCCGAGGAGCAGGCGCAGTTCGCCGAGTTCGCGCGCCGCATCCAGGAGCTCCAGAAGGAGTCGTCGCGCTCGCGCGAGCAGCCGCTCCAGCGAGGGTTCCACGCCAAGTCGCACGCGTGCCTGCGAGGGCTCCTCCACCTCGAGCGCGCGCGCGACCCGCGCACGCGCTACGGGGTCTTCGCCGACGGGCAGCCCGAGCGCGCGGTGATCGTGCGCTTCTCCAACGGCGTCGGGTGGAAGCAGAGCGACGTGGCCCTCGACGCGCGAGGGATGGCGGTGAAGGTGCTCGGCGTGCCCGGGCCGAAGTACCTCCCCGACGAGCCCTCGACGCAGGACTTCCTGATGACGAACTCGCCGACGCCGGTGGGGCGTGACGCCGTCGAGTTCATGGAGTTCGCGCGGGCCAACGCGAGCGGGCGCGTCGCCGAGCTCTTCTTCACCGTCGGCCACGCCTCCACCGGCGCGCTCGCGCTGTCGCGCACGAACCCCGTCGACAGCATGGTCACGGAGCAATACTGGAGCGGCGGCGCCTACCACCTCGGCGCGCACCAGGCGGTGAAGGTCACCGCGCGCCCCTGCGATCCCGCGCTCGCGCGCCACCCGGATCGCAGCTCCCCGGACTACCTCCGGAAGGACCTCGCCGAGGCCGCGCACGGGGGCATCTGCATGCGCCTCTTCGTGCAGATCCAGGCCGACCCCGAGCTCACCCCGATCGAGAACGCCTCCCGTCCGTGGGATCCGGCGGTGGCCCCGCCCCTGCCGGTGGCGCGCGTGCTGTTGCCTCCTCAAGAGGTGCCCGCCGACGCGGCGTCGACGGACGCGTGCGACGCCATGGCCTTCTCGCCGTGGCACTCGATCCCGGCCCACAAACCGATGGGCCACATCAACCGCGCCCGTCGCTACGTCTACGCCGCGAGCCAGGACGCGCGGCGCGCGACGCCGACGCGCGGCCCCGAATGACCGACGACGACGCGCCCCGGTCGGTGCGTGAGTCCCTGCCGCCGATGTCGGCGGCGGGGCCGGGGATCCCCCCCATCCCCGCGCGCGGGCTCGCCGCGTGGATCCCCGGCGTCTGGGTCGTCACCCACTACCGCCGCGCGTGGCTCGCGCGCGACGTCGTCGCCGGCCTGGTGCTGACGGCGCTGCTCGTCCCCGCGGGGATGGGCTACGCCGAGGCCGCCGGCCTGCCCGCGATCACCGGGCTCTACGCCACCGTCGGCGCGCTGCTCGCCTACGCCGTCTTCGGGCCGTCGCGGATCATGGTGCTGGGGCCGGACTCGGCGCTGGCCGCGCTCATCGGCGCCGCGATCATCGACCGCGGCGCCGGCGACGACCCGGCCCGCGCCGTCTCGCTCGCGGCGGTGCTCGCGGTGGCGACCGGGCTCTTGTCGGTCGCGGCCGGCCTCGTCCGCGCGGGCTTCCTCACCGACCTGCTGTCGAAGCCGGTACGTGTAGGATACATGAACGGGATCGCGCTCACCGTGCTCGTGTCGCAGCTCCCGAAGCTCTTCGGCTTCTCGGTGAAGGCCCCCGACCTCGTCGGCGGCGTCACCGGCTTCGCCCGCGCGGTGGCCGACGGCAAGACGAACCTCGTCGCGCTCGGGATCGGGCTCGCCGCGCTCGTCGTCATCCTCGCGGGCCGCGCGATCGCCCCCAAGGTCCCGGGGGTCCTCGTCGCGGTGGTCGGGGCGACGGTCGTCGTCGCCGCGCTCGGGCTCGCGGGGCGGGTGTCGGTCGTCGGCGTCGTGCCGCGCGGCGTGCCGATCCCCCGGATCCCCGACGTGCACCTCACCGACGTGTGGGAGCTCTTCGTCGCCTCGCTCGGCATCGCCCTCGTCTCGTTCGCCGACACGAGCGTCCTGTCGCGCACGATGGCGGGGCGGGGGCGCTACCACGTGGATCCGAACCGAGAGCTGGTGGGCCTCGGGATCGCCAACGTCGCCGCCGGTCTCGTCGGGGGCTTCCCGATCTCGAGCAGCGCCTCGCGCACGCCGGTCGCCGAGGCGGCCGGATCGCGGACGCAGCTCACCGGCGTGGTCGGCGCGGTCGCGATCCTGATCCTGCTCGCGGTCGCTCCTTGGCTCGTGGCGAACCTCCCCACCGCGGCCCTCGCCGCGGTGGTGATCTCGGCGGCGCTCCGGATGTTCGACTTCGGCTCCGTGCGGACGTTCTACCGCGTGCGGCGCTCCGACTTCGCGCTCACCGTCGTCGCGTTCTTCGCGGTCGCGGCCTTCGGCGTGCTCCAGGGCATCGGCGTCGCGGTGGCGATGTCGATCCTCGACTTCGTGCGGCGCGCGTGGCGGCCCCACGACGCGGTGCTCGGGCGCGCCAAGGGGGTGAAGGGCTACCACGACGTCGCGCGCTACCCGGGCGCCAGGCAGGTGCCGGGCCTCCTGCTCTTCCGGTGGGACGCGCCCCTCTTCTTCGCCAACGCCGACACGTTCCGCGAGCGCGTCCTCGAGGAGGTCGACGGCGCGACGGGGCTCGTCACGTGGGTGGTGGTGGCGGCGGAGCCCATCACCGACGTCGACACGACCGCGGCCGAGATGCTCGAGGAGCTCGACAAGGAGCTCGGCGCGCGCGGCGCCGAGCTCGCCTTCGCGGAGATGAAGGACCCGGTGAGGGATCGCCTCGAGCGCTACGGGCTCCAGCGGAAGATCGGTCGCGAGTTCTTCTTCCCCACGGTGGGGGTCGCGGTGAAGGCCTTCCTCGCTCGGCACCCGCGGGAGTGGACGGACTGGGAGGACGAGGGGGGCTGAGCGAGTTGAGGTAGGCTCGGGTGATGCAAGACGAAGTACGCGCGCGAATCCTCGGAGCGATCACCGTGGGCAGCGTGCTCGGGGCGTGCTCTCCGGCCCGAGTCGAGCCGGCGCCGCTGCCGCCGTCGAGCGCGGCGACGACCGCGCCCGCGCCCACCGCCGAGCCGTCCGTGGCGCCGTCGCCGAGCCCTGCGCCGAGCGCGACGGCGCTGGCCCCGGCGACCGCGAAGCCCGAGCCGTGCGCGACCGCGGCGGCTCCCCCGCCGCCGAGCCCGCAGCCGCGGTGCGCGAAGCCCGAGCCCATGTGCGTGTCGCCGTGGGAGCCACCGCCGATCGTCGGCATGGTCGTGCCACCGACCCCGCCGTCGTATCCGAAAGACAAGAACGGGTGCATCGTCGACTACCCGAGCGACACCTGCGCCGGTCGGCAGGTCCTGTCGCGCCCCACGTTCACGCGGGGGCAGTGCTGCTACACGATCTGCAGGACGCCGATCCCTCCCTGCGGCCGTCCGCTGCTCGTCGGCGGGGCGCCGGTGGTCGCGCCGCCGGCTCCCCGCGAGGACTGGGCGCGCGCTCCCATTGCCCCGCCGTCGGCGCTGGCGAGCGAGCTCGCGGCAGCCTGGCTCGCCGACGCCGCGCTCGAGCACGCGTCGGTGGCCTCGTTCGCGCGCTTCGCGCTGGAGCTCCTCGCGGTGGGGGCGCCGCCGGAGCTCGTTGTCGGGGCTCATCGGGCGGCGCTCGACGAGGTCGAGCACGCGCGCCTCGCGTACGGGCTCGCCTCCGCCTTCGGCGGCGTCGCCGTCGGCCCCGGACCGCTCGACGTCGGCGGGGTCGTTTTCCGCTCCGATCTCGCCGCTCTCACGGCCTCGGCAGTCCGTGAGGGTTGCGTCGGGGAGACCTTCGCCGCCATCGGGGCGCGGGTGGCATGTGCACGATGCACGGATCCCGCGACCTCGGAGGTGCTGCGGACGATCGCCGACGACGAGCTCGTCCACGCCGAGCTCGCGTTCCGCTTCGTGGCGTGGGCGGTGCGCGTGGGCGGGCCCGACGTGGCTGCTGCCGCCCTGCGCGCGTTCGAGGCCGGAGTGCCCGCTTCGTGGGAGCGCTCCACGCGCGAGCGCGACCCCGCCTGGCGCGCCTTCGGTCGCCTCGACGGGGAGGGTCTGCGCGAGGCGGCCGCGATCACGCGCTCCATCGGAGACGACGCCGCGCGCGCCCTGGGCCTGGGTCGTCCCGACCCCGACGAGCGCGCGTCGACGTCGGTCGACCTCCGCGCTGGGTGACTCGGCCCGCGGCGTTGGCGCTGCGCACGTGCAGGGCGCCGCTCGGGCGCCGGGCATCCGTCGGCCCCGGCCCCGGCCACGATGGCCTTGTTCGTCTCGAAGTAGGCCTGCCACGCGCGTGGCCCAGCATCGGTCCCGGCGGCGCGCGCGCGACGCAGCCCCACCGAAAGCTGCAGAGTGCACCTTGTTCGCGGCGCCGCGTCGCAGCGGTTCGGTGGTATCGTCGTGGTGCGGCCGCGACGACGGCCGCCTTGGCTCGGAGGTGATCCATGACGTTGGCTGAGCTCCAGGCGAGCATCCGTGAGGCCGAGGCGGCGCTCGCGGTGGCGGCGCCCGAGATGCGCGACCTGCTCGCGCGACAGATCGCGACCTTGCGGTCGCTCGAGCCCCAGCTGCGGGCCATGGAAGAGGCTGGCCTCCGCGCGCCGAAGCTCCCGCTCGCGAAGGAGATGGTCGCGCTCTTCACCCCGCGCCCGCCCGCGCAGGTCCCGACGTGGATCCCGGACGACCTCGTCCGCTCGCAGGTGACCGCGGCGATCCTCCGCTGCCCGCCGGGCGCGACGGTGTACGAGGAGGAGGACTCGGTGTCGTGCGCGCTGGCGCCCGCGCAGCGCGGCGGTGTCCCGCCACGGCAGGGGATCACGCTCGACTTCTACCGATCCACCGGCCGCCTGTCGTCGCAGACCTACTTCGAGGGAGGGTGCCGGCGCTGGGGCATCGACTACCACGCGTCCGGGGGCCGCAGCATGGTCGCGTTCTACGCATCGCCCGAGCCTCGCACGATCGTCGAGCATGGGCTCGTCACCCGAGTTGGGTCGGCCGGGCACGTCGAGTCGCAGGGCGACTACGACCACGGGGTGCGCGTCGGGTGGCACGTGTTGTGGGACGGTGACGACGGGGGGGCCATCATGGCGACCCGCTACGAGCGTGGCGTCGCGGTGGAGACGCGGATGCCGGACGGGACACGCGGGCCAGGCGCGGGCTGAAGGTTCCGCCGCCAGCGGATTCAATGTGGGCAAATGTCGGCGCCACGGTGGCGTGGCGCCTCGAGAGCGCTTCCGTTCTGGGCGCTCGTAGGCCAAACTGCGCGCCTCGCACGGAGGCCTCCATGACGTACCCACAAGCCTCGGACACGGCTCGCGACGGAGCGGGTGCTGCGCCGTTCGCTGGAGAGACTTCCCCAGGCCCCGACGCGACGCAGGAGCTCACGGTCTCCGACATCGTGGAGGTCGCAGCTGCGCTCGGTGCGACGCAGACCGCGTCGATGCCGCCGCCGCTGCCGCCGCGCGCGACCGCGCCGACGCTGCCGCCGCGCGCGACCGCGCCGACGCTGCCGCCGCGCGCGACGAGCCCGTCGATGCCGCCGCCGCTGCCGCCGCGCGCGACCGCGCCGACGCTGCCGCCGCGCGCGACGAGCCCGTCGACGCCGCCGCCGCTGCCGCCGCGCGCGACCGCACCGACGCTGCCGCCGCGCGCGACGAGCCCG
>JAEUKG010000408.1 GCA_016794325.1 Myxococcales bacterium
CGGGCTCGTCGAGCTCGTGTCGAAGAAGGTCTTCGGGCAGTGGCTCGCCCTCCGCCTCCTCGAGCGCGGCATCCTCGCCCAGCCCGCGACCCAGCAGTGGAACGTGCTCAAGCTCGAGCCGCCGCTCACCGTCGACGACGAGGACGTCGACCGCGTGGTGGCCGCCGTCGGCGGCATCCTCGACGAGTACTCCGACCTCCTGCCGCTCCTCCGCGACGTGAGCGAGCGCGTCATCAAGCAAGGGCGGGGCGGATGGACCTTCTGAGCCGCCACGCCCGGGACGCCCGCTTCGCCGCCGGGATCCTCGCGCGCAAGCCCTTCCAGGTGCTCGTGCAGGTGACGAACCGCTGCAACATGCGCTGCAGCTTCTGCGACTTCTGGCCCAACCCCGCCCCGCCGAAGGACGAGCTGTCGGTCGCCGACTTCGTGCGCGTCGCGGACGAGCTCGCGGAGCTCGGGTGTTTCCTCGTGTCGATCGAGGGCGGCGAGCCGCTCGCTCGGCCCGACCTCGTCGAGATCGTGCGCGCGTTCGGGCGCCACCACCTGCCCGTCCTCTTCACCAACGGGTGGTTCGTCGACGAGACGAACGCCCGAGCGCTGTGGGACGCCGGCCTCGCCCACGCGAGCGTCTCGATCGACTACCCCGACGCCGCGCGCCACGACAAGAAGCGCGGCCTCGCGCGCACCACCGACCGGGCATGGTCCGCGGTCGAGGTCTTCGAGCGGACGGCGCCGCGCCGCGGCCGCCAGGTCCACGTGATGACGGTCCTCATGGAGCAGAACCACCTCGACATGGAGCAGCTCTTCCGCCAGAGCGCCCGCGCCGGGGTCGGCCACCAGGTCACCCTGATCTCCGAGTCGGGATATCGCCGCGGCAAGGAGGGCCCCGATCGCCTGCCCCCGCCCCACGTCTCGGCGCGCATGTGCGAGCTCTTCGATCGCTACGAGCACGTCCGGTTCTTCCGCGAGTACTTCGAGCGCATCGACGCCTTCCTCGCCGGAGGCGCGATGCCCGAGTGCCGCGCCGGCCTCCAGAGCTTCAACCTCGACCACGTGGGCAACGTCTCCCCCTGCATCGAGCGCATCGACGAGGTGGTGGGCAACGTGAAGGACGCGTCGATCGCGGAGCTGTACCGCCGGCTCGCCGCCCGCCACGAGGAGCTGCGCCGTTGCCAGGACTGCTGGACGGCGTGCCGGGGCTTCAACCAGTCGCTCGGCAAGGGCGGCACCGCCCGCGGCCTCGCCACCCTCGCGACGCGGATGAGGGCCTGATGCGCTTCTTCCTCCTCGACCGCGTCCTCGAGCTCGTCCCCGGCGAGCGCGCGCGGGGCGTGAAGGCGGTCACCTTGACCGACGAGGTCCTGCACGATCACTTCCCCGATCACCCCATCCTGCCGGGCGCCCTCATGATCGAGGCCGGGGCTCAGCTCGGCGGCTTCCTCCTCGAGATGAGCGGCGTGCCCCCGAAGCACCGCGCGATCCTCGTCCAGATCGACAAGGCGAAGCTGCAAGGGCCGGCGGTGCCGGGCGACCGCGTCGTCCTCGACGCGACCCTCGCGAGCCGCCTCGAGACCGCCGCCCAGATCGCGATCGAGGCCCGCGTCGAGGAGCGGCAGATCGCGCGGGCCACGCTCACGTTCATGCTCCAGAAGGTCGAGTCGGAGCGCGTGCACGAGCAGCGGCGGCGGCTCTACCGCGTGTGGACCCGCGATCTCGATCCCGACCTGGTGCTCCCGTGATCGTCGCGACCGGCGCCGGCGCCGCGATCCGCGAGGCGGGCACCGAGGACGACGTCTTGCCGTTCCTCAAGTCCAAGAAGAGCCGCAAGTTCATGGGGATCCAGGACGAGCTCGCGGTCACCGCCGCCGGCCGCGCGCTCGGGAGCGCGGGGCTCGCGGCGATCGACCACGCGCGAGGGGCCGCGATCGGGCTCTTCGCGACGGTCGGGTACATCCCGTTCGAGAGCGCCGACATCGACCCCGTGCTCGAGGGCTCGCTCGTGGGCGGGGAGTTCGACGTCGCCGAGTTCTCGCGCGAGGGCTACCTCCGCGCGCACCCGCTCCTCACGTTCCGCTGCTTGCCCAACATGCCGGCGTTCCACGTGTCGGTGAGCTTCGGCCTCCGGGGGCCGTACCTCGTCACCTACCCCGGTCCTGGGCAGACCTACGCGGCGCTCGAGGAGGCGGTCTTCGCCCTCGAGAGCGGCGCGTGCGAGGTCGCCCTCGTGCTCGCCGTCGCCCACCAGAAGAACTTCCTCGTCGAGCACCACTTCGCCCGCGTGGATCACCCGGTGCCGGCCGACCGGCTCGCCGACGCCGCCGCGTGCGTGGTCCTCGAGACCGCGAGCGGCGCCGCGGCGCGGGGAGCGCCCGCGCGCGCCGAGCTCCGATCCGTCAACGTGCAATATACACCTTTTTCCGCGCTCGCCGCGACACCCACGCCCGCCGAGCGCCTCACCGGAGCCGAGCTCGACCCGCGGGAGATCGGCCCCGCGGGGATGCTCCTGTCCGTCGCCCGCGCGCTCGCGCCGAGCGGCCGGGCCCGGGCCACCCTCACCCACGGCCTCGCGACCCGCGACGGCGTCCGCGCCGAGAGCGTGTGGGAGGTGGTGCCGTGAGGCGCCGCGTCGTCGTCACCGGCATGGGGGTCGTCGCCCCGAACGCGCGCTCGGTCGACGACTTCCTCGACGCCCTCCTCGCCGGTCGCTCGGGCGTCGGGCGCGTCGGCGTCTTCGACGCGTCGCACCTGCCGACGAAGATCGCGGGCGAGGTGAAGGGGCCGCTCGAGTCGCCCCTGCCCGATCGGAAGATCGCCTTCGCCCTCGACGCCGCGCGCCAGGCCTACGCGCAGGCGTCCATCGGCGCGGCGCCCCTGCCCCCCGGGGGCGGGGTCGTCCTCGGCATCGGCCTCGAGCTCTTCGCGATGCCGGACCTCGTCGCCCGGCGGCGGCCGGGCTTCACCCTGCCGGAGTCGCTCGCCGAGCGCCTCCGCTTCATGCAGACCCCGAGCGACCTCTGCGTGCACCTGCTCGCCGAGCGCTACGGCCTCGACGCGCCGCCGTGCGTGCACGTCTCGGCGTGCGCCGCCGGCACCGACGCCCTCGGGCACGCGCTCCACCTCGTCGCGAGCGGCCGCCGCGCGTGGGCGATGTGCGGCGGCACCGACTCGATGATCAACCCGCTCGGGATGGCGGGGTTCGCCACCCTCCAGGCGACGAGCACCAAGAACGACGCGCCCGAGCGCGCGTCGCGGCCCTTCGACCGCCGCCGCGACGGCTTCGTCATGGGCGAGGGCGCCGGCGTCCTCGTCCTCGAGCCGCTCGAGCACGCCCTCGCCCGCGGCGCCGAGATCCTGGCCGAGGTCTGCGGCTACGGGCGCTCGTTCGACGCCCACGGCATCAGCGAGCCCCACCCCGAGGGTGAGGGGGCCGCGCTCGCGATGACGCGCGCCCTCGCCGACGCCGGCCTCCGACCCGAGGACGTCGACGCGGTGAACGCGCACGGGACCGCCACGCCGAAGAACGACCCCGTCGAGACGCGCGCCCTCAAGCGCGTGCTCGGCGCCCGCGCCAAGGACGTGCCGGTGAGCGCGACCAAGTCGATGATCGGCCACCTGATCTCGGCGGCGGGCGCGGTCGAGGCGATCGCGGCGATCGCGTGCATGAACGCGGGGATGGTGCACCCCACCATCAACCTCGACGAGCCCGACCCCGAGTGCGATCTCGACTACGTGCCCCACGTCGCGCGCCGCCACCCCCAGCGGCGGGTGCTCTCCGCCTCGTACGGGTTCGGGGGCCACAACGCCGCGATCGTCCTCGCGAGCGCGGAGGAGGCACGCCGTGGCGCTTGATCGACCCGTCCTCGTCACCGGCGCCACCGGCGGCATCGGGCGCGCGGTGTGCCGCCGCCTCGCCGCCGAGGGCGCGCGCGTTTGCGTGCATTATGCACGCAGAAAAGAGGACGCGGAGACGCTCGCCCACGAGATCGGCGGGATCGCGGTCGGCTTCGACGTCCGCGACGAGGCCGCGGTCCAGCGGGGGGTCGACTGGGCCGCCCTCACCCTCGGCGGCCTCGGCGGCGTCGTGATCGGCGCCGGGATCCACAAGGCCGAGCTCCTCGCGGCGTCGTCGGTGGAGGCGATCGACGCGCAGGTCGCGACGAACCTCGTCGGCGCGATCCACACCGCGCGCGCGGCGCTCCCGCACATGATGCGCGCCCGCCGGGGCGTCCTCGTC
>JAEUKG010000421.1 GCA_016794325.1 Myxococcales bacterium
CTCCTCAGCCGGTCGTGGAGCGCGGCAGCGCCGTCGCGATCGGCGACCTCGCGGTACTGCGCGCGGAGCGCCTCGTTCGCGGGCGCGGCCTCGGCCAGGCCCCAGAACAGCGCCTTGACCCAGAGGAACGTCCCCCCGCACACGATCGGCGTGCGGCCTCGAGCGCGGACGTCGGCGATCGCGGCGCGGGCGCGGGCGACGAACTGCGCCGCGTCGAGGGCGTCGAGCGGGTCGCACACGTCGACGAGGTGGTGAGGCGCCTGCGCGAGCTCCTCCGCAGTCGGCTTGCCCGAGCCGATGTCGAACCCGCGGTAGACCTGCACGCTGTCGGCGCTCACGATCTCCCCCGACACGCGCGCGGCGAGCTCGAGGGCGAGCGCGCTCTTGCCGCTGGCGGTGGGCCCCACGATCGCCACCGTCGTCGACGGCGACTCGGCGAGCACGGCCGCGACGGCGTCGACGCTCATCGGCCCACGCGGTGCAAGATCTCCCCGAGCGCCACACGGGCGACGACGGGCCGCCCGTGCGGACAGTGCCCCGCGAAGTCCACCGCGTCCAGGGCCTCGAGGAGCGCGCGGACCTCCTCCCCGGTCACCGCTTCCCCTGCGCGAAGCGATCCGTGGCACGCCATCGTCGCGAGCGCGAGATCCACCGCGCCGGCGAATCCGCGCCCGCCCGACCGCCCGATCTCCTCGGCGAGATCGCGGACGAGCCGCGAGGGCGAGGCGCGCACGAGGAGCTGCGGCACCGAGTGCACCGCGATCGATCTCGGCCCCGCGAGGCGGACCTCGAGCCCGAGGCTCGCGGCGCGCTCGGCCTCTTCGGCGAGGGTGGCGGCCTCGAGCTCACCGAGCTCCACGATCTCGGGCACGAGCAGCTTCTGCGCGGCGATCGTCCCATTCATGTAAGATGCACGCAAACGGTGGAACGTGACGCGCTCCGCCGCCGCGTGCTGATCGATGAGGTAGAGCGCGTCGTCTCCCTCGCACACGAGCAGCGTCGCCCGGACCTGGCCGAGGTAGCGCAGCCCCGCGTAGAAGCCGCGTTCGGCGACGAAGAGCGGCCCGTCGTCGCGGACCGGGGCCGGCTGCGGCGCGAAGAGCGCCCCCCAGCCCGTCTCCTCCGGGCTCGCGAAGCTCGCCGGGGGGGCGCTGTCACGCCCGCCGGGCGACCAGCTCGGCGGGCCCGCGGGGGCCCAGCTCGGCGGCGCTCCGTCGAAGCCCGCCCGCGACGACGCCGGCGGCGTCATCCACGGGCGGCTCGACGGCCCGAGCGCGGGGATGGCGAACGCCTCGCGCAGCTCGTCGTAGAGGGCCGCGGTGATCGCGTCGTAGAGCGCGCGCCCGCGCGCGAAGCGCACCTCTGCCTTCTGGGGGTGGACGTTGACGTCGACCTCGCCGGGGGGCAAATCAATGTAAACTACACCCACGGGGTAGCGGCCCGGCTCCAGCGTCGAGCCGTAGGCCTGGGCGATGGCCCGCGCGAGGCGGTGGTCGCGCACCGGCCGGCCGTTGACGATCAGGTGGAGCCCCTGGGCGCCGGTGCGGGCGCGCTCCGGCTTCGACAGCAGCGCGCGGAGGCGAACGCCGTCCTTCTCCCGCCCACACGCGACCAGCTCGTCGTGGGGGAAGACCTGCCGGGTCCGCTCCTCGTGCGACGGCGCGCGCAGGAGCTCGCGCGCGAGCTTGCCGTCGCGCACGAGCTGGAAGGTGACGTCCGGGCGCGCGAGGGCGGCGAAGAGGACGACCTCACCGACGTGCGCGCTCTCGGTCGCGGTCGCCTTCAGGAACTTGCGGCGCGCCGGGACGTTGAAGAACAGATCCTTGACCGTCACCGTCGTGCCGACGGCCGCCCCCGTCGGGCTGCGCCTCGGCCCCTCGGCGCCGGTGACCACGCACGTGCCCTCCGCGTCGCCGCGCCGTCGGGTGACGAGCGTGAGCTTGGAGACGGACGCGATGCTCGGCAACGCCTCGCCGCGGAAGCCGAACGACGTGATCGCGAGCAGATCCTCGAGCGCGCGGAGCTTGCTCGTCGCGTGGCGCTCGACCGCGAGGACGGCGTCTTCGGGGCTCATCCCTTCGCCGTCGTCGTTCACGACGATGGACGCCACGCCTCCGGCCTCGAGCTCGACGCGCACGCGGCTGGCGCCGGCGTCCAGCGCGTTCTCGACCAGCTCCTTCACCACGCTCGCCGGGCGCTCGACGACCTCGCCGGCCGCGATCTGATCGACGAGGTGCGAGGGGAGCCGGCGGATCTTCAAGTGCGGTCAGCGTTCGGAGACCGCGGCGGCCTCGAACGACGCGACCGCGCGCGGGCGCGTGAGTGCGAACACCAGGAGGCCCGAGAACGCAGACCGGAGCGCGAGCCAGACCGGGGCTGCGACCCGCAGGAACGTCGAGAGCGACGCCCCTTCGAGGGGATTCGGACCACCTGGCCCCCGTCCCGAGGGCGTCAACCGACTGATCTCGGTGAAGAAGGTTATCTGGGCCTCGCGGATGTCTTTCGTGAGCAAAAACGCGAGGATGGCGATGCCGGCTTGGACCGACAGCACCTGCACGAGCGCCGACCGCGCCCCCGACTGGCCCGCGAAGGCGCGGACCACTAGGGCGACCACCGCCGCGCCGAGGACGAACGTGGCGGCGCCGAGCGGGAACGCGCGCGGCCGCGCCGCGTCCACCGCCGTGACGTAGCGCTCGGCCGCCTTCTTGGCCTGCTCGCGCGCCGCCTTGTCCTCCATCTTCTCGAAGGAGGTGTCGACCGGCTCGCGATAGAAGGTGATGGTGGAGCAGCCGTCGAGCCACCCGCCGGCGCCGAGCAACAGAGCGCCCAGGAGCGCTGCGATCACGAACCAGGGCCTTCGGGGTGACGACTCCGACATCTGAGAGCCTCTGGGATAGCATGTTTCCGGCGCGGGGCCGAGCGTGGTAGACGCGGGGGTAACATGAGACGATCGCGGGGAATTTTCGGAGTGGTCGTGGCGTCGGCGCTGGTCGTGTCGGCGGAGGCGTCCGCGCAACCCAAGCCGAAGCCGGCGCCGCGCAAGCCGGCGCCCGCCGAGGTGGGGCCGCTGTTCTCGTTGACGCCCGAAATCACGCAGAAGCTCAAGAGCGCGGACGAGGCGCAGATCCGCGCCGCCCTCGACGACATCCGCCTGGCGGGGAAGGCGGCGGCGTCGGCCGTCCCGCTCGTCTCCGAGGTCCTCGAGGCTGGCGCGACGGTGGGGCTCGCCGAGGCGGCGCTCGACACGCTGGCGAGCATCGAGGCGCCGGCGGGCTCGGCCGCGGTCGCGCCCTACGCGACGCACCGGAACGTCCGCCTGCGTCGCGCCGCCGTCAAGGCGCTCTTCCGCACCAAGGGGCCGCTCGCGGTCGCCGCCCTGCGCCGCGGGCTGTCGGATCCGGACGCGCAGGTGCGCGGCCTCTCGGCGACGGGCCTCGGCTCGTTGAAGGCGAAGGAGGCGACTTCGGATCTGGTCGTCGCGCTCGACCACAAGGTGTCGGAGGCCGCGGCGTCGGTGGGGCAGCTCTGCGCCGGCCCGGAGTGCGACGAGCTCACGGCCCGGGTCGGCCGGCTCCCGCTCGACGTCGTCACGAGCGGCCTCGACCAGGTGCTGTTCCGTCCCTCGGAGGAGATCCCCGACGACGCGAAGATCAAGATCATCGGCCGGCTGCGCGAGCTCGGGACGATGGAGGCGAACAAGTTCTTGAAGGACGTGCAGGGCCGGATCCCCAAGAGCTGGTCGCCGCGCGTGCGGCAGGCGGTCGACCAGGCGGTCCTCGCGACGAGCGGAGGTGCGGAGTGAAGCGCGCGGGCCTGCTCCTCGCCCTCGCGGTCTCGGGCTGCGCGTCGGACCCGATGCGGCCTCGGCTCTTCACCACCGACTGGCAAGACGATCAGGGCGCCTCGATCGACGCGGTCTTCGCCCGCACCCGCGGCGCCGCGCTCCCGGCCAACGCCGACGTCGTGGTCGCGGTGGCCAAGTCGGGCAAGCAGCTGGTCGGCCTGCCCCTCGCGGGCGGCGCTCGCTGGACCCACGATCACGCCCTCGACGCGCGGCCGACGGTCGTCGGCTCGGTCGTCGTCGCGCAGGGCGCCGGCGAGATCTTCGCCCTCGACGCGCTCACCGGGAAGAAGCTGTGGGCCCGGCCCTCGGGCGCGGTGCCCTTCATCGGCGCCGGCGACGACGGCAAGGTCACGGTCGTGGCGATCGGCCAGAGCTCCGGCGACGGGACGATCCTGCTCTCGATCGCGCGAGACGGCTCGGTCAAGCGCCAGATCGAGACCGACAAGGCGCTCGGCGTGCCGGCCGTCGCGTACGGCCACGTCTTCGTCCCTTGGGGCAACCAATACGTGTCCGTGTTCGACATGGGGGCGGGGGACGAGCTCGGGCGCGTCGTGGTGCGCGACAAGGTGAGCCGCGCGTACACCCAAGGCGGCGCGCTCTACTTCGGCGAGGTCGGACTCGTGCGGTGGGACGAGAAGATCCGCGAGGCCTCCCGAGGCGGCGCTTCGCGCATCGCCGTGCCCGCGCGCGAGCTCCCGGGCACGCCGCGCCTGCTCGTCCCCGCGCGCGAGAAGCTCGGGCCGCAGGCCTCGGCGCTCGACCGCGCGAGGCTGTTCGCGCGCCCCGGCGTCGGGCCCGCGCTCGCGTTCGACGGCGATCGCGTGTACGCGACGTATTTCCGCGCGGCGATGGGCATGTCCGGCAAGGGCGGGCAGCTCGCGTGGGTGCACCTCCACGACGGAGAGATCCTCGGGGGCGAGGCGGCGAAGGGGGGGCTCCTCCTCTGCGACGAGGCGGGCAAGGTGTTCGGCCTCGAGGGCGCCCACGGCGAGAAGACGGTGACGCTCGACCTCGGCGGGCCCATCTCGAGCTGCGTCGTGTCGACCGACGCGTACGCCGTGCCGGCCCTCTCCGGCCGCGCGCCTCGCGGCCTCTCGGCCCAGATCGGCGAGGTGCTCTTGAGCCGCGAGGCGACGCTCGCGACCGCGCAGCGCCTGCTGCTGCGCGAGCTCGCGACGATGAGCGACGAGTCGGCGACCAAGACGCTGATCGACCTCGCGACCGATCCGCGCACCGCGCCCGTCCTCGTGTCGGACGCCCGCGCGGCGATCGCCAACCGTCGCACCGGCGCCGCCCACATGATGAACGCGCTCCGTCGGCGGTACGACTACCTCCGGGACGTGCTCGTCCCGCCGCCGGTGGGTCCGATCGCCCAGGCGCTCGCCGCGATGAAGGAGGCGCAAGCGGCCCCGGTGCTCGCGGCGTTCCTCTCGGACCCATCCATCACCGACGACGACGTGAAGCAGTGCGCCGCGGCGCTGGTCGTGCTCGGCACCGCCGCGGAGGTGCCCGCGCTGCGCCAGTTCTTCACCCAGGTGCGCGCCGCCGCCGAGCCCGACGACGTGGCCCACGCCGCGGTGTCCGCCGCCGAGGCGCTGATCAAGCTCGGCGGCCGCGACGGCCGGGCCGTCGTCGAGCGCGCGGCGAAGGACGCGACCACGACCCCGTTCGTGAAGTCGCGCGTCGAGGCGCTCCTCGCGGCGCTGCCCGCGGAGCCGGACCCTGCGCCGCCGACCGAGCCGGCCACGACCCCGCCGAAGCCGCCGCCGCCGAAGCCGATGGCGCCGAAGCCGGTGCCGCAGAAGCCGGTGCCGCCCAAGCCCAAGAAGTAGCGGCGTCAGGCCTCGGGCGCGACGCCGTCGTGCACGCCGAGCTCGACGGCCCGCGAGTACAAGCAGCACTCGCTGCCCGCGGGGAACTCACTGCAGGCGTCGGGCCGGCACGCGTAGATCGCGCACTTGTTGTCCTTTCCGAGATAGCGGCAGAGGCCGCTCGGCAGGAGCGTCAGCACCAGCTTGCCGTCGCGCTTCCTGGCGATGGGCGATCGGCCGAGCTCCGGCCGCTCGGCCCGCTCGAAGCGCTCGACGTCGACGTCGAAGAGCTGCACCTCGTTGTCTTTGCAGCAGGCCGCGCACGTGAGGCAGTCGAGGACGAGGGTGCGCGTCGGGCCCGGCCACATCGAGTCGCGCTCGGCGCGCCGCCTCGCGATGTCGTGGTGGCTCTTCGGGAAGAGCGTGGTCGCGAGCCCCCGGAACGGGCCGCGCTCCTCCACCGTGAATTTCTGCTTGCCGAGGTCCAGCACCGCCCAGAAGCCGAGATCGTGGGGGTCGTCCGGATCGGGCGGAGGGAAGACGAGCACCGCGCGTTTGTCGGTCTCCCAGAACACCGCGTGGCCGCCGCGCCGAACCCAGGCGGCGGCCTCTTTCGAAAAGCGTGACTTGAAGCTCCGGACGACCGGACGCACGATGCGGCTTCCCACGTGCGCTCTTCTATCGGCGCGCGACCACGTTGACAAGGAAGGTCTCATGCGAGCGGTCGTGATCCGAGAGCCCGGTGGTCCCGAGGTCCTCGAGCTGCGGGAGGTCGCGGAGCCGAGCCCGTCGTCCGGTGAGGTGCGCGTGCGCGTCCGGGCGACCGCGGTCAATCGCGCGGACCTCCTCCAGCGCATGGGGCTCTACCCCGCGCCCCCGGGCGATCCCCAGGACGTCCCCGGTCTGGAGCTCGCCGGTGAGATCGACGCCGTCGGACCGGGCGTGACCGAGTGGCGGGTCGGCGACCGGGTCTACGGCCTCGTCGGGGGCGGCGCCTACGCCGAGAAGGTGGTGGTCCACGCGCGCGCGATCGCGGCGATGCCGGCTCGCCTCTCGTTCGAAGAGGCCGCCGCGATCCCGGAGGCGACGCTCACGGCGTACGACGCGATGGTGGAGCAAGCAGGGCTCGGGGCCGGCGACAACGTGCTCGTCAACGCCGCCGGGAGCGGCGTCGGCACCGCGGCGGTGCAGATCGCCCGCGCCCTCGGCGCGTTCGTCGTCGGCACCGCCCGCAGCCAAGACAAGCTCGACCGCGCAGCCGCGCTCGGCCTCGATCGCGGCGTGCTCCCGGCCGACGGCCGCTTCGCCGACGCCGTCCGCGCGGCCACCGGGGGCCGGGGGGTGGACGTGGTCCTGGAGCTCGTCGGTGGCAACTATCTCGAAGAGGATATATTGGCGTGCGCCGAGCGCGGCCGCGTCGTCGTGGTCGGCCTCGTGGGCGGCGCGACGGCGGGCGTCGCCCTCGCGCTGCTGCTCAAGAAGCGCCTCCGGATCTTCGGCACCGTCCTCCGGTCGCGCCCCCTCGAGGAGAAGATCGCGGCCGCCCAGCTCCTCGGGCGCCGCATCGGCCCTCTCGTCGAGCGCGGGGCGGTGAAGCCCGTCGTCGACGCCGTGCTGCCGCTCGACCGCGCCGGCGAGGCCCACCGGCTCGTGGCCTCGAACGCCACGTTCGGGAAGATCGTGCTCTCGGTCTGACGGCGCGGCTCCCTCCGCATCGGCCCGAGCGGCGCCGAGAGCCTCCCGCCGCCTCCTCAGTGGTTTCGGGCGTGCTCGAGGCACAGGCTCCGCGACGGCTGGCACTTGGCGCAGCTGCACACGCGGATGTCGGCGCCGTCGGACTGTCGCTTCCCGCACATCGCGCACGTGCGGTCGTGGCTCGGCGGCGGCGTGGAGCTCATGGCGACCCGCCGCGCGGCCTGCCGCACCTCCACGTTCCGCCGACGCAGCAGGCCGACGAGGTGCTCGCCGAAGAAGACGGCGTAGTTGACCATCGCCGCGGCGATCGCCGCGCGGTCGACCCAGTCGCCGGTGAGCGCGGAGAAGAGGAGGAAGCCCGCCGAGAGGAGGGCCATCCACTTCACCTTGATCGGGATGACGAAGAAGAGCGTGATCGAGTAGTTCGGGAAGAGCGTCGCGAACGCGAAGAACATCGACAGGTTGAGCCAGGTGTTCCCCACCGCGCCGCCGGTGAGGAACGCCGCGACCGTCGTCCCGATCATGCCGAGCAGGTAGTAGAGGTTGAGGCGGAACGCCCCCCACTCCTGCTCCAAGCTCCTCCCGACGAGCCAGGTCCAGTACACCGAGAAGAACATCCAGATCGGCGACATCGAGCTCGGGATGAACAGGTAGGTGACGAGCCGCCACACCTGCCCCTGCCGCACCCGCGCCACGTCGAGCGTCAACGCCCCGAGGAACTGCTGCTTCGTGAGCGCGAGCACGAAGACGATCGCCATCCCGCCCGCCACGAACGTCGGCACGTTGGGAATGGCGAAGCGGCCGAAGCGCCGTTCGAGTCGGGCGAGCAGGCTTTCCATGCGCCGGCCGACTCTTTACACCGGCTGGGGGCCGTCGGCGAGCGGGAGCACGACCTCGAAGGTCGTGCCGCGCTCCGGCGCGCTGGCGACGGTGAGCGCGCCGCCGGCGCGGCGCACGAGGTCGTGCGCGAGCGCCAGGCCGAGGCCCGCGGTCCCGCTCGGCGAGGGGTCGGCGGCGAAAGGGTCGAAGAGGTGGGGGAGGGCGTCGGGCGCCACGCCGGGCCCGTTGTCGCGGAACGCGACGACGACGCTCTCGCCGACGGCGCGGGTCGAGACCTCGACCGAGAGCTCACGGCCGTCGGGCGCCGCGCGCTGGAGGTCTTGGGCGCAAGCGAGCAGGATGCTCACGAAGACCGGCCCGAGCGCCGCGTAGGTCCCCGGCGCCGACGGGATGTCGCCGTAGGTGACGTTCACGGCGCCGAATCGCTTGATCTCGGCCGAGGCGAGCGTCACCGCGGTGCGGACCAGGCGATTGACGTCGACGGGCGTGGCGTGCGACCCCTCGGGGATCCGGGTGAAGAGCTTGAGCTCGCCGACGATGTGCGCGATGCGCGCGTTGGCCTCCTCGACCTCCTTGGCGAGGAGGCGGGCGGGCTCGAGCTCCGGGCGGTCGGCGCTCGCGAGGGCGCGCCCGATTTGCGTCATCGCGAGGGTGATGAAGGCGACGGGGTTGTTGATCTCGTGGGCGACGCCGCCGGTGAGGGCGCCGATCGTCGCCAGCCGGTCGGCGTGCATCCGGCGCGCGCGGGCCTCGATGCGGGGGCGAGCGTCGCGCAGGTGCACGAGGACGGCGGCCTCGGGCGCGAGGCCGATCGGGGACGCCAACACGTCGAGCGCGACGGTCCCGCCCGGGCGGTGCAGCTCGACCTCCACCGTGCCGCGCTCGCCGCTCTCGAGCGCGCGCTCGACGACCCGCGCGAGCTCGGGGCTCGCGAGCTCGGCGAGGTGGCGCTCCAGGGCAGCCTCGCGCGTCGTGCCGAGCATCTCGAGCGCGGCGCGGCTGATCTCGCGGACGACCAAGGAGCGGTCGAGGGCGACGAGGCCGTCGCCCGACGCGTCGACGAGCATCGCGAGCAGGCGGTCCCGGCCTGCGGCGCGCGCTCGCACCAGCGCGGGCGCGAGCACGCGGCCGAGCTCCGACAGCAGCGCGAGCGAGCGCTGCGAGGGCGCACCTCGCTCGACGTGGGCGACGCTGAGCCAGGCGACGCCGTTGCCGAGCCAGATCGGCACCGCGACGTAGCTCTGGATGCCGGCGTCGCGCAGCATGCGATCGAGCTTCGTCGTCCCCACGATGTCCTCGACGACGAGCGGCACCATGTCGTGGCCGATGTCTAGGCGGATGTCCTCCGGCGCGAGGGCGACGTGGGCGCCGGTGAGGACCTGGGGGAACTCCGCCTCGCGGTTTTGCCAGAAGATCCGCAGGCCCTGGCGATCGGCGTCCTCGACCGAGATGCAGATCGCCGCGAAGGGCAGGCTCGTGGCGAAGCCTCGGACGAGCTCCGCGAAGACCGTCGCGTCGAAGCCGGAGTCGCTGGCGGCGATCGCCCGCGCGACGGCGGCGACGTGCGCCCGCTCCTCCTCGGAGAGCGTCACGCGCCCTCGGCGTCCCGACTGTCGATCCGCGCGAGGACGAGCGGCGGCAAGGTCGGCCGCTCGGCGCCGACCCGGAACGCCGCGCGCACGCGGTCGATCACGGCGTGCGCGTGCGCGTCTTCACGCACGAGGAGCTTGGCCAGCGGTTCGCCGGCGGCGACCGCGTCCCCCGGCTTCTTCTGGAGCTCGATGCCGACGACGGGATCGACGGCCTGGTCGGCGCGGGTGCGACCCGCGCCCATCGCGACCGCGGTGAGCCCGAGCTCGAGGGCGTCGATGTCGACGAGGAACCCCGCCGTCGGCGACGGCACGTCCACCACCCGCGGCGCCCGCGGCAGGAGCGACGTGTCGGCCACCGCGCGCGGGTCGCCGCGCTGCGCCTCGATCATGCGCTCGAGCACCCTCGCTCCCGCTCCGCTGGCGATTGCGGCCGCGATCTTGTCCCGGCCCTCGGCCACGGTGGCGGCGGCGCCGCCGAGCACGAGCATCTCCGCGCCGAGGACGAGCGTGCACTCGACGAGATCGGCGGGCCCGCGGCCGAAGAGCACGTCGATGGCCTCTCGAGTCTCGTTGGAGTTGCCGATCGCGTTGCCGAGGGGGCAGTCCATTCGGGTGAGCACCGCCACGACGCGCTTGCCGGCGCGCGTGCCCACGCGGACGAGCGCGGTCGCGAGCGCGCGCGCGCGCGCCTCGTCCTTCATGAAGGCGCCGCGCCCGACCTTCACGTCGAGAACGAGCCCGTCGATGCCTTCGGCGAGCTTCTTCGAGAGGATCGAGGCCACGATGAGCGGGATCGACTCGACCGTCGCCGTCACGTCGCGCAGCGCGTAGATCCGCTTGTCGGCGGGGGCGATCTCGGCGGTCTGGCCGATCATGCACGTGCCCACGTCGCCGACGATGCGCGCGAAGTCGGCGGTCGGGATGTCGGTCGAGAAACCGGGGATCGCCTCGAGCTTGTCGAGCGTGCCCCCGGTGTGGCCGAGCCCGCGTCCGCTGACCATCGGCACCGGCACGCCGCACGCGGCGACGAGCGGGGCGAGGCAGATCGACACCTTGTCGCCGACCCCGCCGGTGGAGTGCTTGTCGACCTTGATCCCCTTCACCGCGGGCAGGGCGAGCACGCTGCCGGAGTGCAACATCGCCTCGGTGAGGGCGACCGTCTCCGCGTCGTCGAGGCCGCGGAAGAAGATGGCCATGAGCAGCGCCGAGAGCTGGTAGTCGGCGACCGTGCCCCCGACGTAGTCCCGGACGATCCGTCCGATTTCGTCGGCGGTGAGGGTCCCGCCGTCCCGTTTGCGCGCGATGAGCTCGACGACCGTCGGTTGCATCGCGTGCAAGGTACCACAATCGAGGAGCGACTTCGGCTATGCTCCACCCCCATGTCGTCCTCCCGGACCTACATCCTCGCCGTCACGACCCTCGCCTCCATGGCGTCCGCGCTCGCTCTCGCCGGATGCCCCGACAAGACCGACGGAGCGGCCCCGAAGCCGTCCGCGTCCGCGGTCGCGACCACCTCGGCCGCGCCTTCGGCCTCGGCCGCCCCCTCGGCCTCGGCGTCGGCCGCGCCTTCGGCTTCGGCGGCCCCGTCCGCCGATCCGTCGGCCTCGGCGTCGGCCGCGCCTTCGGCCTCGGCGAGCGGCAAGCCGGCGGCCTCGGCCTCCGCAGGCCCGGCGTGCGGCAGCAAGACCAACCCCTGCCCGCTCCAGAAGTGGATGCAGGACAACGTCCAGCCGTCGGTCTCCGCCGGCGACACCGCCGCCCTCGCGGTCGCTCTCGACAAGATCGCCAAGATGGGGCCGCCGGGCTATACCAACTGGGCTAGCATCTCCAACGACGGCGCGAAGGCGGCGAAGGGCGGCGACCTCGCCGGCGCCAAGGCGTCGTGCCGCACGTGCCACGACCAGTACAAGAACAAGTACAAAGCCGAGATGCGCGACCGGAAGATCTGAGCCGGCGCGGTCGATGGCGCGGCCCGCTCCCTCCCGGTTTCCACGGCCGCGCGTCCCCCGCGTGGGCCGGCCGAGCGGCTCGTTCACCCAGCACCGGCGCCTCGACAAGCTGAGGAGCGCCCTCGAGGCCGAGCCCGCGGGGCTCTCGCTCACCGAGCTCGCCGCCGTGCTCCAAGTCGACCCTCGGTCGGTGCGCCGGTACCTCCGCGAGCTCAAGGCGAGCACGGAGATCGAGCCGGTCGAGACCGTCCCCGGCGGGCCGCTCCTCTGGCGGCTCGCGCCGAGCGAGCGCGGTCGCGCGGTGTCGCTGCGCCGGGCGCAAGCCTACGGCCTGCTCGCGTCGCGCCGCGTCTTCGAGGTCCTTCGCGGCTCCGCGCTCTTCGACGAGGTCGACCTCGCGCACCGCCAGCTCGTCGTCGTGGCCTCGCGCCCGACGCGCGGCGCCACCAAAGGAGAGCTCCTCGGCGGTCAACGCTTCGAGGAGCGCTTCGTCTACGAGCCGCCGATCGCGCGCAACTACGCCGCCCGGGGCGAAGACGTGGACGCGCTGGTGATGGCCGCCGCCGAGCTCCGCGTCGCGTTCGCGCGCGTGCGCCCGAGGTCCGGGGACGCGAAGGCGAGGGTGGTCGAGCTCCACCCGCTCGCGCTCGTCCTCCAAGGCGGCGAGGCCCACGTCATCGCGCGCTGGGCCGACGGCGGCGCCCTCGAGGTGGTCGGCCTCGATCGCCTGGCCGACGTGCGCGTCGACGAGGCGCGCCGCTTCGAGCTCCCCGACGGCTTCGAGCTCGGCGCGTGGCTCCACGGAGCCCAGGGGGTCGCTCCGCCCACACGGTCGCGGGTCGTGATCGAGTTCGACGCGCGCGTGGCCGAGAGCGTGCGGCAGCGCAAGCTCCACCCCGCCCAGCGGATCGCGACCTCGCCGGACGGGCGGGTCCGCGTCGCGATGCCGCTCGCGAATCGAGCCGCGCTGACGGCCCTCGTGCTCGCGTGGGGAGACGCGGCGGCGGTGGTCGAGCCGACCGACCTCGCGAGCGAGGTCGCGGCGACGCTCGCGCGCGCGGCGGCGCGCTACGGCTGACGGCGGGGCAGAGCTTGCAAGCCGGGCGGCGTCGTGGGAAAAGCCACGTACACACACGCCTTTCCCGCCGGGTGACCCATGCAGCAGCCGTCCGCCGCCAGCCTCCCCATCGTCTCGAACGACGCCCCCATCGTCCCGAAGAAGCCCCCGGTCGATCCGGCGACGCTCGTCCATCGGGAGCTCCTCCGCGGCCCGTTCTGGCAACGGATCCCCGCGTACGCGGCGGTCGACGAGAAGACGTTCCTCGATCACGCGTGGCAGGCGAAGCACACGATCACCAAGCCCGCGAAGCTCCTCGAGGCGCTCCAGGGCCTCGTGCCCGCCGGCTTCGTCGAAGACGCCGAGGAGGGCTTCAAGCGCGCTCCGATGAGCCTGCGCGTGAGCCCGTATCTGCTCTCGCTCATCGACTGGAGCGATCCCTACGCCGACCCGCTGCGCATCCAGTTCATCCCGGTGGCGTCGCGCCTGCTGCCGAATCACCCGAAGCTCCACCTCGACTCGCTCCACGAGCAGGCCGACGCCCCGGTGCCGGGCCTCACGCATCGCTACCCCGACAAGGCGCTCTTCCTCCCGCTCGACACGTGCCCCGTGTACTGCCGGTTCTGCACCCGCAGCTACGCCGTCGGCGTCGACACCGAAGAGGTCGAGAAGGTCAGCCTCAAGGTCAACGAGGAGCGCTGGAAGCGCGCGTTCGCGTACATCGCGTCGCGCCCCGAGCTCGAGGACGTCGTGATCTCGGGCGGCGACGTCTACCAGCTCCGCGCCGCCCAAATCGAAGAGATCGGCATGGCGCTGCTCGACATGCCCAACATCCGGCGCATGCGCTTCGCCACCAAGGGCCCGGCGGTGATGCCGCAGAAGATCCTCTCCGACGACGCCTGGGTCGACGCCCTCACGCGGGTGGTCGAGCGCGGCCGCAAGCTCCACAAGGAGGTCGTCCTCCACACGCACTTCAACAACGCCAAGGAGATCACCGGGATCACCGAGGCGGCGATGAACCGCTTCGTCGAGCGTGGGATCTTCGTGCGCAACCAGACCGTGCTCCAGCGCGGCGTCAACGACACCCCGGAGGCGATGACGCTCCTCGTCCGCCGCCTCGGCCACGTGAACGTCCACCCCTACTACGTGTACGTGCACGATCTCGTGAGCGGCGTCGAGGACCTCCGCACCTCCGTCGACACCGCGATCCACATCGAGAAGCACGTGCGCGGCTCGACCGCGGGCTTCAACACTCCGACCTTCGTCGTCGACGCCCCCGGAGGCGGCGGCAAGCGCGACGCCCACTCGTACGAGCACTACGACCGCGAGACCGGCGTGAGCGTGTACCAGGCTCCGAGCGTCAAGCCCGGCCAGTTCTTCTTCTACTTCGACCCGCTCCACCAGCTCTCCACCGCCGCCCAACGCCGGTGGATGGACCCTGCCGAGCAGGATCAGATGATCGCGGACGCGCTGCAGAAGGCCAAGCAACGCCTGCGATGAGAAGCGCTCGCCCGCGCATGCTATCGTCACCGGCATGTCGCGGGCTTCGGCTTCGCTCGTAGCGCTCGTCGCCGTCGCCGGTGCCGCGCTCACCGGCTGCTCCAGCCTCGAGAAGCCCCCGCCGCCTCCGATCCAGGTTCGCGTCACGGTGGAGAGCGATCCCGGCCACCCGCTGCCGGGCGCGACGATCCTGCGCGAAAACCGCGAGCTCGGCGTGACCAGCGCCGACGGCACGGTCGTCGTGCCCCTGCGCGGCGCCGAGGGCGACACCGTGGATCTCGCGGTGCGGTGCCCCGCGACCGAATACCAGTCGCCCCAGAAGCCGATCAGCGTCCTCCTGCGCCGCACCTCCGAGCAAAAAGTCGCAGAATACCGCGCGCTCTGCCCGCCTCTCTTCCGCAACGTCGTCGTCGCCGTGCGCGCCGAGAACGGCCCGAACCTCCCCGTGATGTACCTCGGCCAGATGTACGCGCGCACCGACGCGTCGGGCGCCGCTCATTTCATGGTGCGCGTGCGCCCCTACGAGCAGTTCGACGTCACGCTCTCCACCGCCGAGAAGGGCAACGAGGGTCTGCGTCCGCAGAACCCGGCCAAGGCCTTCGTGGTGAAGGCGCAAGACGAGGTGATGTTCTTCGACCAGCGCTTCCAGGTGGAGAAGAAGCCAGTCGTGCGTGGCCCCTCCGGCCCCGTCCGCATCCCCTGACCGGCCACCTCGCGTGCACGTCCACCGGCGACGCGTGCGGGAGCCGCGTGAGCGCGAGGGTGGATCTTTTCCTCCCACCCCCTGAGCACCATCCGATCCAGCGGCGTTGCACCTTTCCGCTCATGGTGCGACACTTCGCTACACGAACGTCGAAGGACAAAAAGATCCATCCTTTTCCAGCACCACAATGATCGTTCCATTCAGCTGTTCACCGTGTGTGCAAATGGAGCCTACGGCGGCGGGGTAGGTCGAGGTTGGCACGTTCGGTGTAATAGCCCTCCCCGTCGATGGAAACCTCGTCTCGCTCGTCTGTCGTGGTACGCTCATCGACGATGGGCGTCCGTGGCAAAACGAGGCGCGGTGCGGTCATGGTGGAGTACACGCTCCTCCTCACCACCGTCGGCGTGATGTTCCTCGCGGGCATCACCGCGGCTGGCAAGGTCATGCTCAACCAATACCAAGAGGGTCGCTCGTGGATCCTCCTGCCGGTCCCCTGACACTTCGCGCCGAGGTCGCGTGTGCGTACGCGACCCCGGGGCAGCTCGGCTCGGTTTCTTCGTCAAACAAGGAGAGATGCGTCAATGAAGAAGGCAATGAAGAAGGTCAAGTCGCGTGGTGCGAGCATGGTCGAGTACGCGCTCCTGCTCGTCGCCGTCCTCATCCTCGCGGCTGCGGCGTTCAAGACGCTCGGTAAGTCCGTCTTGAAGGGCGCCGAGGACTCCAACACGGCCTTCTCGAAGTAGTCGGCGTTCGCCGCATCGGCTCGCGCCACGTCGAGCCCGCAACGCGCGGGCTCGGCGCTCTGGCGAGCCGAGCGGTGGGGACGACGAAACGATGAAGGGCTTCCTCATGGCCGCGATGGCGATCACCGCCGTCGCCGCCTGGACGGATTGGCGCAAGGGCGAGATCCCCAACTGGCTCACCCTCCCTGCGCTGTTTCTCGCGCCGATCGCCCACGCGATCTACCTGTCGTCGCTGGGCGCGCCACGTGAGGTCGCACTCACGGAGGGGGCGTATTCCATCGCGGGAGCGATGGCTACGGCGTTCGTACCCTTCATCTTGTATCGCCAGAGCGCCATCGGCGGCGGCGATCTCAAGCTCCTCGCAGCGCTCGGAGCGCTGCTCAAGCCAGGTATCGGCATCGAAGCCGAGATGTACGCGTTCCTGCTGGCGTCGCTGATCGCGCCGGCCCGCCTGGCGTA
>JAEUKG010000190.1 GCA_016794325.1 Myxococcales bacterium
CACCCTCGACCTCCTCGCCTGGGAGTGCGCGCACCGCGACGGGCTCACCGCCGCGCTCGAGCGCGTGCGCGAGGAGCGCTCCGAGGAGCTCGCCGCCGTCCTCCTCACCGAGGGCATCGACCTCGGCGACGGCGCGGGCGAGATCGGCGCGCTCCTCGCCGCGGCGATCAACTACCTGGCCGTCCGCGGGCGCGACATCCAGACGTTCGGCGGGCTGCGCGTGCGCACGGCGAAGGACTGGGCGCACGTCGAAGAGCTCGTCGCAGCGATCTTCACCGCCCTCGCCCGCCCGAAGGGCTGAGCCGTCGGCGGCCGCGGCCGACGGGAATGACGCGCCGCGAGCCGCGCGTCATGATGGCGGCCACCATGATGAAACGCGTCGCCGTCCTGCTCGCGCTCGGGCTCGTCGCCCTGACCGTCGCCGGTTGCCCGCTCGGCCGCAAGAGCGCGGAGCTCGGTGAGGAGTGCGCGAGCGCCAACGACTGCCCGATGGGCACGACGGGTCTCATGTGCTCGGGGCAAGGCGTGGGCGGCAAGAAATTCTGCACCAAGGCCTGCACCTCCGACGCCGACTGCACCCCGTCGAAGGTCGCGCCGATGTCGTGCGTCGCCTCGACCTGCGTCTTCAAGAAGTAGTCGGAGCGGCCGCGTCAGTCGTCGTCCGCGTCGCCGAGATCGACGCTCGACGGCTCGGCCTCGTCGGCCCCGGGATCTTCGTCCTGGGCCACCGCGTCGACGGGGACGTACACCCGCTCGGCGTGGGCGCGCTCGCCGAGCTCGATGCGCCAATACGACGGCGCGTCGCCGCTCTTGCACCCGAGCGTCAGCGAAGGGGCGGCGAGGATCGTGAAGCGCGCGCCCGCGGGCTTTCGCTCCTCGCTCACGTGGCGGTGGCCGTGGAGCACCATCGTGACGCCGACCTCGTCGAAGCAGGCGGCCGCGCTCTTCGCGTCGTCGAGGCGCATCCCGATCTCGCTCGGGGCTCCGCGCCCGACGCCGTGAGGGAGCGGGACCACGTGGTGGTGCAAGAGGACCAGGCGATGGCGGGCGTCGCGCCACGCCGGCGTCTCCGCGACCCTGCGCAGGAACCCGAGCTGGGCGTCGCCGACGGCGCCGTTGTGACGGAAGAAGCGGCGCTGCTTGCGCGCGCACGAGTCGAGGCCCACGAAGATCGCGCCCGACTCGGGCAGGCTCTTGGTCCACGCCCCCTCCTCCGACAGCTCGAGCCCGAGCCCGGCGGCGAAGCGCCGCCACGCCTCGTCTTTGGCCTCGGGGGTGGGCCGCGGCCGGGAGCTCCCCTTCATCGGGAAGAGGTACTTGTCGTGGTTGCCCGGCACGGCGAACAGCCGACCGCGATCGGCGAAGCGGCCGAAGGCGGCCCGGACGAGCTCGTGCCCCGCCCCGTCGTCGGTGAGATCGCCGGTGAGGCACACGAGGTCGACGTCGTCGCCGATCGCGGCCGCCGCGCGGAGGATGCGGAGGTTCGTGCTCTTCGGCGTGACGTCGAGCATGCGCGCGGCGACGGAGGCCGACGGCGGGTGATTCGCGAGCACCGTGGCGCGGCGGGCCTCGAGGCGGCAGGCCTTGGCGGCCGCGCGCTCGACGGGGTCGACGAGGCTCGGGTCCTCCTTGGGAGACGGGAGCGCGTGCGAATACCCCTCGGGGTCGACCAAGACGAGCTTGCCGCGGCGCGCCCCGCGGGCGTGGAGCACGCGCCACCCCGCCTCCTCCCAGGCGACCTCCCAGCGCGCGGGCTCCGTGTCGGCCACGCGCGCGCTCCGCGCCACGATGCGCCCGCGATCGTGGAACGTGTCGCCGAACACCGAGACGTGGGTGTCGGACGCGTGGGCGACGACGAGCGGCTTCACATGCCGGAGAGGATCTTGAAGCCCTCGCCGCTCGGCGTGAGGACGAGCCGGTTGTCGGCGACGGTGTGGCGCCACTCCTCGCGGCTCACGCCGGGGATCTTGTAGCTCGCCGAGTAGGTGTAGTCGACGTACACGCGGTCGTCGGGTCGGAACGTGATGCGGCGGTAGCGGATCTCGTAGCGGATCGACCCGACCGTGGTGAAGCGGCTCGTCAGGTACTGCTGGAGCCCCGAGTAGTCGATGTCGTCGTCGGTCGACGTGTTGCCGCCGTCCTCGAAGTAGCGCTCGTGCGCCAGCTTCAGCAGGAGGCCGACGTTCTTCTCCTCGACCGCGTGGCGGTACTGCTCGCAGAAGCTCACGACCTTGCGGTTCTTGCTGCTGTCCTCGACGTCGGTGTTCGGGATGTTCGTCGGGGCGCAGGCGGACACCCCCAGCGCGAGGCCGAAGAGCGCGGCGACCGTGGCGCGGACGGGGACCCTCGGCCCGGGCCGGAGAGTGGGGCGGTTCATGTTCGAGGCGGGCAACATGCCGGACCGAAGAAGCATTCCGAGGACATACCACGCGTTTTGGCCGATTGTCCGCTTTTTCGTCAATCTTTCCGGGTACCTCGGTCGAGGCGCGCGCCGCCGCGCCTCCGGACGACCGCGCTTGACGGCCGGCACCCGCCGCGCGATGGTTCGGGCCTATTTTTGGAGGTCCTCGCGATGGGCACGCTCGTCGACTACACAACGGAGAAGGGCGTGGCGTTCATCACGCTCAACGACCCCCCGGTCAACGCCTACAGCTACGAGATGATGAAGGAGCTCGACTCCTGGATCCTCGAGGCGCGCTTCGACAACGACGTGCACGTGATCGTGGTCACCGGCCACGGCGAGAAGTTCTTCTGCGCGGGCGCGAACATCAACATGCTCCGGGAGGCCGATCAGGCCTTCAAGTACTACTTCTGCCTCCACGCGAACGAGACGCTGAGCCGGCTCGAGCAGACGCCCAAGCTCACCATCGCCGCGCTCAACGGCCACACCGTCGGCGGCGGGCTCGAGATCGCGCTCGCGTGCGACATGCGCATCGCCCGGGCGGGGTCGTTCCAGATCGGCCTGCCCGAGGTCGCCCTCGGCGTCCTGCCGGGGACGGGCGGCACCCAGCGCCTCACGCGCCTCGTGGGCAAATCCCGCGCGCTCGAGATGATGGTCGAGGGGTCGAAGCTCACGTTCGGCGAGGCCCAGACGATCGGCCTCGTGAACAAGGTCTGGGAGGCCTCGACCCACGAGGAGTGGGTGCGGATGGTCAAGGAGTACGCGCACACGCTCTGCCCCCCGAACAGCCCCTCGTTCGCGATCGGGCGCATCAAGCGCGCGGTGCAGTCCGGCGGCGAGATGTCGCTCGAGCTCGGGCTCACCCTCGAGCGCGAGCTCCAGGCCGAGCTCTTCGCGTCCAACGACGCGAAGGAGGGCCTCTCGGCCTACGCCCAGAAGAAGAAGCCGCAGTTCCGCGCGCGCTGACGCTCCGGGCCGCGGGAGGCGTCAGCCCGTCTTGGCGAAGACCTTGGCGTAGTGCTCGAGGATCGCGTCGCTCGCGAGCCGCGAGAAGAACGACGAGTAGGCCATCCAGATCGACAGCCCGTTCAGGTCGCTGAACATCGGCGGCACGTAGCGCGGCGGCTTCACCACGCCGTCGGCGACCCGCCGCGCGAGCACCGCCACGTCCTCGTGGGCGACCTTCCCCACGAACAAGAACGGGATGAGATCCGCGCGGTTGTGGAGGAACGCGCTGCGGATGAACGCGTAGTTGAGGACGATGCCCTTGCAGTAGCAGGCGTCTTTGGTGAACGGCGCACCGCCGTCGACGACGCCACCCCGGAAGATCCGGCGGGTGCTCGCGAAGCACTCGTCCTCCGAGTAGCCCTCGGTGCGGAACCACTCGAAGACGTCGAGGAAGCTCGCGCCGTCTTCGGCCTTGTCGACGGCGATGACGCGGTCGTTCAGGCGGCGCGCGCGGCGCGGGTGCGTGCGGAAGGTGAAGATCTCGACGAGGGCGGCCAGCCCCTCCTGCACCGTGGTCGTGCGCGGGGGCCCCTTCGCGAGCCACCGCGCGACCGTCTGGGCCTGGCCGTTGAGCGACGTCGCGACGTGGACCCAGCCCTCGTGGACCTCGAGGACGTCGATGTCGCGCGGCGAGAACATCGCCGCGCTCCGCACCTTGACGCAGTCGCCGCCGGCCGCGGCGTCGGAGAGGATCCCGTCGTCGAGCTGCACCCGCACGCCGCCCTCGCCGAAATAGGCGACGAACCGCTTCTCGAGCTCGGTCGCGGTCTCGGCGGCGGTGAGCGTGCGCTCGGCGCGCGCGTGATCGCCGAGCGCCGTCTCGTCGGTGTTGGTGAGGATCTCGTAGAGCACGTGACCGAGCTCGCGCACGGTGGTCTTGCCGTCGGGGAACTTGTCCTTCGGCGAGCCGTAGAGCTTGCGCGAGTAGGCGTAGAACGTCGGCGTCCCCCGGGCCTCGAGCATGCGCACGAGGTCTCGGTACTGGATCGCGGTCGTGAGCATGATGTCGCCGATGGCGTCGGTCTCGCCGAGCTCGCGATCGATGTCGCGCGCGATCTCCTCGAACTCGGCCGCCTTCGCGCGCGGGTCGAAGCCGAGCTCGACCTTCTCGTAGAACGCGGCGTCGGCCTTCGGCAGCTCGCGGAACTTGGACTTCGCGAAGTCGTTGCCGATCGACGGATCCCAGCGGATGGCCTGCAAGACCCGGATGGGCCGCTGGGCGTCGACGATGCGCTGCGCGATCTGCGAGACGATCTCCTTGTAGCTCCGCCACGGCCCCGCCGCCGGCAGCGGGGGGAGCGACGGCGTGCGGTTGTCGTCGACGTCGGGGCGCGGCAGCTCACCGCTCGGCGGGGCGGTGGGGCTGGCGAGGCGCCCCGGCGGGAGGGACTCCTTGTCCTTCTTGCCGCCGCCGTTCGGGAGCTTCGGCGAGGACTTCTCCTCCTCCGGCGGCTCCTTCCCCCGCTTCTTGTCGTCTTGCGCCGACGAGCTGCGCTCGGCCATCGGAGATCATTTTGCCACACAAATGCGTGGAACCTCCAAGCATTTGCAGCGGAGCTCGGCCGCCGGCCCCGCTCCCTCGTCCGTCGCGTCGTCTTCTCCACGCGTGGCCTCGGCGACGCGCCAAAGCACGTCGCGGACGCCCTCGCTCCGCCCCGCGCGTCCTCGCGCTCGTGCTCATGCGCGTCCTCGTCCGCGTCCTCATACTCGTGCGCCTGCGCGTGCGCGTGCGCGTCCTCGTGCGCGTCCTCGTGCGCGTGCGCGTCCGCGTCCTCGTGCGTATGTGCATGCGCGTGCGCGACACAACGTAGCCCCGGAGTGCATGC
>JAEUKG010000448.1 GCA_016794325.1 Myxococcales bacterium
AGCGGCAGGACGCGGCCGAGGACGGGGAAGACCTGCGGCAAGAGGCCGCCGCCCTCGGGGACGAGCGACGCGACCTCGCCCTCG
The DNA here is from genome assembly GCA_016794325.1 of Myxococcales bacterium. Taxonomy (GTDB): domain Bacteria; phylum Myxococcota_A; class Polyangia; order Polyangiales; family Polyangiaceae; genus SXNL01. Next base: position 85 of record JAEUKG010000448.1, read on the forward strand.
TCGAGCGCCGCGAGGTGCTGCGCGAGCGCGTCGACCACGCCGTCGATCCCCTTGTAGGGCACGGCCTCCCGCTCGTAGCAGCGCCCGCGGAGCACGACCGGCACGCCGCGCAGGGTCTCGACGAAGTGGCGCACGAGCGCCGTCTTGCCGATGCCCGACTCGCCGTCGACGATCACCGTGACCGGGTGGCCGGCGCGCGTGTCGGCCACCGCGGCGCCGAGCGCGAGGAGCTCCTCGTCGCGGCCGACGAACGGGATCTCGACCGACGGCGGCGGCAGGAGCGACGTGCTGCTGCTCCGCCCGAGCCGGGAGACGATCTCGGCGCCCCGCGGGCGCTTGCCGGGGTCGGGATCGAGGAGCCCGAGGCAGAGCGCCTCGAGCTCGACGTCGACGTCGGGGCAGATCGCGCACGGCGGGAGCGGCTTCTCGCTCGCCTTGCGCAGGAGGATCTCGGCGGCGGAGCCGTCGAAGGGCAGCCGCGCGGTGAGCATCTCGTAGAGCATCACGCCCACCGCGTACCAGTCCGACTCCGGGCCGATGGATCGCGAGAGGATCTCGGGCGCCATGTACGGCACCGTCCCCGCGAGCCGGACGTCGCTCTTGGCCTCGACGTCGAGATCGGCGACGAGGCCGAAGTCGAGGAGGACCACGCGCCCCTCGGGCGTCACGAGCACGTTCGAGGGCTTGATGTCGCGGTGGATCTTGCTCGCGCCGTGGAGCGCGAGGAGGGCCTGGGCGAGCTGCACGAGCGCGTCGCGGACGCGCCCGACGTCGACGTCCGGCGGCGCGGGGGTCGAGGGCGCGCGCGCGGAGCTCGACGAGGGCGGCCGTGAGTCGAGCACCGTCGTCGCCTCGTCCATCCGCGGCGGGTAGAGGGGCGGGAGCGCGCGCGCGGTGTCGCGCCGCGTCCAGGGGATGATCTCGACCCCGCGGACGAGCTCCATCGTGAAGAACCACTGGCCGTTGTGCTCGTAGAGCTCGCCGAGGCTGATGAGGTTCGGGTGCTGGACGTCCTGGAGCGCGCGGAACTCGCGCTTGAACTGGAGGAGATCGGAACCGCCGAGGCCGCGGAGCGTCTTCAGCGCGAGCCGCGCCGACAGCGCGTGATCGATGGCCTCGTAGACCACCCCCATCCCGCCCTCGCCGAGCCGGCGGACGACCTCGAAGCGCTCGGTTCCGGTGAACTCGAAGCGGCCTCCGATCACGGCGCAGCCGCCCCCGCGAGCAGGTCGCCGAAGGTCCGCTCGAGGAACTCGTTCTTCAGGATCGCGTGCGGGTCGAGCTCGCGCTTGAGGCGGAAGAGCTCGACCGCGTTGTCGCCGTACATCCGCGCGAGGGTGTCTCTGCGGACCGCCACGTTCTTCACCAGGTAGACGCGCCCTCCGAACTTGTCCCACAGCGTGTCGGACAGCTCGGTGAGCGCGGCGCGGATGCGCGCGATGCGCGCGTCGTCGGAGGTCTCGAAGGCGTAGGTGACGGCGAACCCCGCGAGGCCGGCGGTGGCGGAGAGGAGGAAGCGCGGATCGGCGGGCAGGTAGAGGACGTCCTGGAGCGTCGGGCGGAGGCCGGCCGCGAGCAGCCGCTCGTGCGCGTGCTCGAGCCACTCGACGAGGTCGTCCTTCGCCTTGTCCCAGCCACCGGCGGCGCCGGGATCGCTCGGGATCACGAAGGTCTGCTGCACCGTCTTCAGCGTCACGCCGAAGGTCGCGGCGAGGTCCTTCGCGCGGACGTTCCCGTCCATGAAGAACGTGTAGTCCGCGAGGTCGTCGACGAACTCCTGGCCCTCGCGGTACGCGAAGCGGAAGAAGAGCGGCCAGAGCACCTTCTCGGCGAGCCACGCCGAGCGCATGAGCCACTCGGCGACGGGGCGCACCGCGAGGCGCGGCTGGTGGAGCGGCATCCGCGCGCGATCGAGGGTCGTGGTGTACGTCGACGTGACGAGGATCGCGCTCGCGTCGCCGCCGTCGGAGATGTGGACCGCGGAGTAGATGCCGTCGAGCTTGGTCGCGTCGAGGGGATCGGACGCCTCGAGATCGGTCTTCTTGGCGATGGGGACGAGATCGCGCGCGAGGTGCTCGTAGGTGCGGAACTTCTTCACGGTGGAGCGGACGCCGATGCGGCCGTCGGTGTGCCCGGCGTATTGCACGCGGTAGGTGATGGACACGACGGCGCCGAGGTAGCCGAGGCCGCCGATGACGCCCGAGAAGGCGCGCTCCTCGAGGGTGAGCTCGGCCCACGGGACCCCCGGCCGCGGGGGCACGCACCGGAGCTTGCGGCCGTCGAGCGTGAGGAGATCGAAGTGGAGGATCCACTTGCCCTCCTTGCCGTACGCGGGAGAGAAGCGCGACAGGCAGTCGCCCGAGAGCGTGCCGCCCGCGGTCGCGGCCGCGGTGGTGACGGTGACCGCGGGCACGAGCCCGTGGCGCTCGAGCCGCGCGAGGATGTCGCCCCAGCGCGCGCCCGGTCCTACCGTGAGGCGGCGCGCGCCGACGTCGAGCTCGAAGGCGTCGAGGCGCACGAGCGAGATCACGACGTCGTCGCCGAGCGCTTGGGCGTCGAGCGAGTTGCCGCCGGCGCGGAAGGTGACGCGGCGGCGACCGCGGACCGCCCAGTCGATCACGGCCCGGAGCTCGGCCTCGTCGCGCGGCGCGTACACGTCGGCCCGCGACGAGTGGAGCTCGGAGAAACACCCGAGCGTCTCGACGCTGTGGTCGACGCCGGGAAGCTCGGCCGTTCGATCGGTTCCCATCCCTCGCGCGAGCCTATCGGAGATCCGCCGGGCGATCGACGGTCGGCGTATACTCGCCGCCATGAAGACGACGCGACTCGGAAGGACGGGCCTGAAGGTGAGCCGCCTGTGCCTGGGCACGATGAACTTCGGGCCCCACACGACGGAGGAGGACTCCCACCGGGTCATGGACGAGGCCCACGAGCTCGGCATCAACTTCTTCGACACCGCCAACGTGTACGGGTGGAAGAAGGGCGAGGGCGTGACCGAGCAGATCATCGGCCGGTGGATCGCGAAGGGCGGCGGCCGGCGCGACAAGACGGTGCTCGCGACGAAGGTCTACGGCTCGATGGGCGACTGGCCCAACGAGGGCCACCTCTCGGCCTACCACGTGATCCGCGCCTGCGAGGCCTCGCTCAAGCGGCTCCAGACCGACCGCATCGATCTCTACCAGATGCACCACATCGACCGGGATACCCCGTGGGAGGAGCTCTGGCAGGCGATGGAGACGCTGGTCCGCCAGGGCAAGGTGCTCTACGTGGGCTCGTCGAACTTCGCGGGCTGGCACATCGCCCAGGCCAACGAGGCGGCGCGGTCGCGCCACTTCCTCGGGCTCGTGTCGGAGCAGAGCCTCTACAACCTGATCGACCGTACGGTGGAGCTCGAGGTGATCCCGGCGTGCAAGGGCTACGGGCTCGGCTTCATCCCCTGGAGCCCCCTCAAGGGCGGGGCGCTCGCGGGCGCGCTGAAGAGCGCGAAGGAGGGGCGCCGCTCGAGCGAGTTCGCGCAGAAGAACGCGACGCGCTTCGAGCAGAAGCTCGAGAAATACGAGGCGCTCTGCGAGAAGATCGGCGTCGCGCCCGCCGACGTCGCCCTCGCCTGGGTGCTCGCGAACCCCGCCGTCACCGCGCCCATCATCGGGCCGCGCACCAGCGCGCAGCTCGCGAGCGCGGCCAAGGCGCTCGACGTCACGCTCGACGAGGCGACGATGAAGGCGCTCGACGAGATCTTCCCCGGCCCCGGGGGCGCCGCGCCCGAGGCGTACGCGTGGTGATCGGCCCCGCCGGATCGGCGGCCGGTCGGCGGTCGGTCGGCTCGTCGCGGCGGGGGCCGCCGCCTCAGATCTTGATGTTCACGAGGACGCGGTAGTCCACCGACGTGTTCTGCTTGTTCCGGACCTCGATGTAGTACTTCTGCCCCGGCTCGAACGGGAGCGAGCCGCCCTGGATCGGCACGCGCTGCGCGCCGACGATGAGGAAGAAGTCGACCTGCGGCTTCGTGACCTGGGTGTTGAAGTTGAAGTTGGTGGCGTTCGCCGGCAGCGTGAACGTCGCGAAGTCGACGTCGGTGCCGGTGGGGAGGACGCCGCAGAAGCCGGTGGTCACGGCGGTCGCCGTGCCTTGGCTGTCGTTGGCCTCGATCTCCTTCTGCGTCTGCGCGTTGCAGAGCGAGCCCGCGCCGCCGCCGCCGTCGCCCGTGCCGCCGCTGCTCGTGCCGCCGCTGCTCGTGCTGCCGCCGTCGCCGCTCGACCCGCCGTCGGTGTCGCCGCTCGATCCGCTCGAGCTCGACGACGACGAGCCCCCGCTCGAGCTCGACGATCCGCTCGCGCCCGACGACGACGAGAGCCCGCTCGAGCTCGACGACGAGGAGCTGCCCTCTTCCCCGCCCTCTTCGGCCTTGGGGCTGTCGGAGCAGGCGATGAGGAGAGCGGTGACGGCCGAGCCGCCGACGAGGAGCGCGAGGAGCTTTCGCATGACCCGCGCTTCAGCACGCGGCGTGCCGCGCTCCGCTGCGCACCCTCACTGGAATCATGCAGCGGGGGTGCGGATTTTTGCCCTGATCCCGCGCGGAATTCACCGTCGATGGATCGAAAACGCCCCTTCAGGCGAAAGCCCCGACATTGTCCTACCTCACCCAACTCGGGCCGATCCCCCGCCCTCGAAATGGGGCAGCGAGCTGCCTATTTTTTCCGCGGCCGTTCGACCGGGGATCGGGCGAAGGATCCCCCTCCCGAGCTCGGGCAGCATGCCGCCCCTAGAACGCGCCGCCCACGGTGAGGGTCGCGCCGCCGCTCGTCGGGGCGCCCGAGGCCCAGAGGCGCGGGGGCGCGCCGGCGACGTCGCGCTCGCGCGCGACGGGGCGGTGGAAGAGGAGCGGGACGCCCGCGCCCACGAGCGCGCCGAGGCCAGCGCCCGCGAGGGTGTCGGTGAAGTAGTGGCGATCGGCAGCGATGCGCGTGTAGCCGGTGGCGACGCCGATCATGAGGCCCGACGCCCACACGAGCGGCGCGAGGCGGTAGCCGCGCATCGAGGCCACGGTGCCGCTCGCGGCCGCGGCGCCGAAGGCCGCGGCGACGTGCCCCGAGGGGAAGGAGTGGAACGCGCCGGTCTGGGCGACGAGCGCCGCGCGCTCCGCTTCGTCGGCCGTGGCCCGCACGTAGGGGCGCTCGCGCAGGACGATCGACTCGAGGGACTCGGCGAGGAGCATCGCCGTGAGGCCGCCTTCGGCCATGACGAGGAAGTCGACGAGGAAGCCGCCGCCCCGGCGGTCGACGACCGCGGCGAGGGCGGTGAGCCCGACGGCCGAGGCCGGGGCGGCCCCGAAGGCGAGCGCGTAGCTCGTGACGTTGGCGGGGCCCGTGTCGCGCCGCACGAGGCTCTCGCGGAACCACGCGTCCACCGCGTTGACGTCGGCGGGCCGGGCGGGATCGCAGAGCCGGCACGAGCTCGGCTCGAGGTCGTCGCGCACCAACCGGACGCCGACGGTCGCCGCGAGGAGCCCCGCGGCGACGGGGATGTCCACCCGGAGGTCGTGGCGGAGCTCCACCGGCGGCGACAGCGGCTCGTCGTCGCGCTCGGCCGCTCGCGCCGCCCCCGGCGCGGCGACCAGCGAGCCCA
>JAEUKG010000498.1 GCA_016794325.1 Myxococcales bacterium
GGCGAGCACGACGTCGGGCTCGCCCGTCTCGAACCACGCGACAGCGTCCTCGAGGGCGGTGAAGTGCTCGACCGGGTATCGCACGCTCATGAGCCCATAGAAGCCGAGCACGACGGCCCCCACGGGGCCCTCGGGCCTGAGCACCGCCTGCTTGGTGATCGAGCTCGCGAACTTCGCCTGGCGCCCGCGTATCCCCCGGAAGAAGACGTCGAACGCCGCGTAGTCCACCCCGGTGAGGCCGCGCACGTCGACGAGCGAGCAGTGGGGCCTCCGCTCCGCCGTCTCGAGCAGCCGTACGAGGAGCGCCGCCGCGTCGGGCCCGGGCCGGCCCCACGTGCAGAAGCCGGTCACCACGGTCCGCGACTGCCACGCGACGAAGCCCTCGCCGACGAAGTACCGAGCGCCGTCGAGGTCCAAGTACTCTTGCGGCGTCACGCAAGGGCGCATGGGCGTGATGCTACACACGATTCCGTCGCGCCCTCCTCGAAACGACGTGGCGCGGATCTGCCGGCGAATGGCGCGAGCGCGCCTGTCTCGGCGCGGTCGGCGCGGCTACACCGTAGCGAATGGACGGTGTCCTCAGGCTCCTCGTGCGTCGTCGCTTCCTGTGGGTGATTCTGGCCCCGCTCATGTTGAGCTTCGTCGCGGCGGCGAACGCCCCCTCGATCGCGAAGCAACCCCAGAGCCTGACCGTTCGGGTGGGAACGCCGGCGGTGTTCGCGGTGGAGGCCGCGGGGGAGGAGCTCACCTACCAGTGGTCGCGCAACGGGGCCGAGATCGCGGGCGCCACGGCCGCGACCTTCACGGTTCCGTCGACCGCGCTCGCCGATCGCGCGTCGGTCTTCGAGGTGAAGATCAAGAACGACAAGGGCACCGTCTACAGCTGCAAGGCGATCCTGTCGGTCATCGAGAGCGGCGAGCCCTCGACGAGCCCCCCGGTCTGTCCGGCGCCGCCCCCGAGCGACGACGGGGGCGGATGTTCGGGGCGCGACCGAGGCAGCGACGGCGACCCCGGCGCGAGCTCCGGGGGCAGCACGAGCGGAGGCTCGACCTCCGGCGGCAGCAGCGGCTCGACCGAGCCGGCGCCCTACCCGGTGACGAAGTGGAAGGGCACCGTCAAGGCGACGACGGTCCTGTCGCTGGGCAACACGAGCTACAAGCAGACCATCGACGGGAGCGTGACGTTCACGTCGTTCGACGGAGAGATCGGCGTGCATCCGATGGGCATCTCCACGCTCGAAGGTTCGCTGAGCCTCGTGCGCGACGGGACCTCGGCCGACTGCACCGAGCACGTCGAAGCCAAGGGCACCGTGCAGCCGGTCGACGGGCAGATCTCCTTCATCCCGACGCCTCCTCCTCCGCAGACACCCTCGGAGCTCAAGTATCGGGGCTCGGGCGCGAGCACGACGAGCGGCACGCACACGCGGACGTGCTCGGGGGGCGGAGGGACGACGACGACCCCGTGGTTGGAGCGCCCAGCGTGGCTGGTCATCGGCGCGCCCGAGCCGACGACGCGCCCAGACCTCCTCGTCATCTCGGGGACGTACGTGGACGCGACGACCTCGCCCGGGACGACGACCACGTACGAGTGGCACCTCGTCAAGCAGAGGTGAGCGCCGCCCGCCGCGCCCACCTTCGACCAAACGACCCGATCGGACGGGGAAGCCCGGCGGCGGCGCGTCTCGGGAGCGGCGCGCTCACTCGAAGTAGAGCGCCTCGGCCTCGCCGAGCGCGGCGACGCGGGCGTCGACGTGGCGGAGGAGCTCCGCCGCTCGGCCCAGGCAGCCCTCGATCTGCGCGCCCGAGAGGAGCGGCTCGCCCGGCTCCTCGTCACCGGTCGCCGCGCGCAGGCT
>JAEUKG010000508.1 GCA_016794325.1 Myxococcales bacterium
CGACACGAGCCCCACGCCGAAGAGGACGAGCCCGAGGAGGCTCGCGGCGACCCGCACGCCGTCGGGCAGGTGGAGCCGCTCGGTGAGGGCGCAGAGCAGCAAGAGCGCGGCGCCGGTCGCGAGCGCGAGACCACCGCGGACGAGGACCGAGCGCACCCGCGCGTCGTCTGCCCGGTAGAAGGTCAAGAGGGCGCCCTCGGCTCGTTGCATGTATGGTCTCTCTTTACGTGGAACCCGCGCCCGCGCAAGCCCCGACCGACTGCACCACCTGCGGGACCTGCTGCTTCGCGGCCGCGGGGGACGCGGTGCGGTACGTGCCCGTGACCGGCGACGACCACGCCCGGCTGGGCGACCGCGCGGACGACCTCGTGGTCTTCGTGGGCAACAAGGCGGGCATGCGCCTCGAGCCGAGCGGGGCGTGCGCGGCGCTCGTGATCGCGCCCGAGGGCCGCTTCACCTGCGCCGTCTACGCCGATCGGCCCCAGACCTGCCGCGACCTCCAGCGCGGCGGCCCGGCGTGCCTCGGCGAGATCGAGCGCAAGGCCCACCGGCCTCGCGAGGCGCTCCTCTCGCTTCGCCCCTCGCGAGGCCCCGCCGAAGGCGCAGGAGGTCGACGATGACCGACGCGCTCGTCTGGCACAGGCTCCAGTTCGCCTTCACCATCGTCTTCCACTACCTCTTCCCCCAGCTCACGATGGGCCTCGCGGCGCTCATCGCGCTGATGAAGATCACCGCCGCGGTGACGAAGGACGAGCGCTGGGCCGCGGCCGCGCGCTTCTGGATCCGCGTCTTCGCGGTCAACTTCGCGTTCGGGGTCGTGACCGGCATCCCGATGGAGATGCAGTTCGGGACCAACTGGTCGCGCTTCACCGGGTTCGCGGGCGCGGTGATCGGCCACTCCCTGGGGATGGAGAGCCTCTTCGCGTTCTTCCTCGAGAGCGTGTTCCTCGGCATGCTCGTCTTCGGCGAGAAGAAGCTCGGGCCGCGGCGCCACCTCGCGGTCTCGCTCCTGCTCTGGCTCGGCACCTGGGCGAGCGGCTTCTTCATCGTGACCGTGAACGCGTTCATGCAGCACCCGCGCGGGCACGTCGTGCGCGCCGACGGGACGCTGGCGATGGGGGACTTCGTCGCCTACATGACCAACCCGTGGGCGCTCGCGGAGCTCGCCCACGTGCTGTCGGCCAGCCTGGTGACCGCGAGCTTCGTCGTCTCCTCGGTGGGTGCATATTACACGCTCCTCGGCCGCCACCGCGAGCACGCCCCGCTCTTCCTCCGGATCGGGGTGCGGGTGGGCGTGGCCGCGAGCCTGCTCGTCGCGTTCCCCACCGGCGACCACCAGGCCAAGCTCGTCGCGGAGCACCAGCCGGTCGCGCTCGCGGCGATGGAGGGGCGCTTCGAGACCGAGCGCGCGGCCGGCATCACCCTGATCGGCCAGCCCAACGTCCGCGCGCGGCGGCTCGACAACCCGGTCGTCGTCCCGGCGATGCTCTCGTTCCTGGCCTACGGGACGTTCCACAGCGACGTGCGCGGCCTCGCGGAGTTCCCCGAGCGCGACTGGCCCACCAACATCGAGCTCCTCTACTACTCGTTCCACCTCATGGCGGGGATCGGCACGATCCAGATCGCGCTGATGGCGGCTGCCGCGGCGTTCGAGCTCCGCCGGCGCCTCGACCGCGCCCGACCGCTCCTGTGGGCGCTCCTCCTCGCCGCGCCCCTGCCCTACATCGCCACCACCGCCGGCTGGCTCACCGCCGAGCTCGGCCGCCAGCCCTGGCTGATCTTCGGCGTCTTCCGCACCGCCGACGGCGCGAGCCCGAGGGTCCACTCCGGCGACGCGCTCTTCACCCTCATCGGCTTCGCCGGCATCTACGCCGTGCTCGCGCTCCTCTTCGTCGTGCTCGTCGGGCGCATCGTGGGCCGCGGGCCGAGCGCCGAGGCGGAGGAGGCGAGCCATGGCTGACCTCTGGTTCGCGCTCGTGTGCCTCATGCTCACCGCGTTCGTCGTCCTCGACGGCTTCGACTTCGGCGCGGGGACGCTCCTCTACGCCCTCGCGCGCACCGACGACGAGAAGCGCGCCGTGCACGCCGCCATCGGCCCCTACTGGGACGGCAACGAGGTCTGGCTGCTCGCGGCCGGCGGATCGCTCATGGTGTCGTTCCCCACCGCCCTCGCGGCGGGCCTGTCGGGCTTCTACCTCGGGATCTTCTTGCTGGTGTGGCTCCTCATCGGCCGCGCGATGTCGATCGAGCTCCGCGCTCACCTCCCCCACCCGCTCTTCTCGTCGCTGTTCGACTTCGGCTTCACGGCGTCGAGCGCGGGCGCGGCGCTCGTCCTCGGCGTCGCCCTCGCGAACGTCGTCCGCGGCGTGCCGCTCGACGAGGGCGGCTTCACCCTGCCCCTCTTCGCCTCGGCGGCGGGCGGCGCCGAGGTCGGGCTCCTCGACGCGTTCACGGTGCCCGCGGGCGCGTTCGCGGTCCTCGTCTGCGCGACGCACGGCGCGGCGTTCGTCGCGTGGAAGACGAGCGGCGCGGTGCGCGACCGCGCGCGGCGCCTCGTGCCCCGGCTCGTCGTCGCCACCGCCGTCGGCTGGGCGGCGATGCTCGCCCTCACCGCCCGCTTCGCCCCCGCGGCCTTCGCCGCGTTCACCCACCGCCCGCTCGCGCTCGGGCTCGCGGCCCTCGGCGCCCTCGCGCTCGCCCTCGTCCGACGCGAGAGCTCCGCCGCCGCCGAAGCGGCAGCGGCCACCGCGGACCGCCGCGCCTTCCTCGCGAGCGCGGCCTTCGTCGCCCTCGTGCTCGGCGCCATCTTCGGCTCGCAGTTCCCGTATTGGCTGCGGCCGCCCGCGTCGTCGCCGCCGTCGACCGCCGCGATCACCGTCGCCTCGGCCCAGGTCGAGGCGTCTTCGCTCCGAACGGCGCTGATGTGGTGGATGGTCGGAGCCTCGCTCGCCGTGTCCTACTTCGTCGCCCTCTTTCGCGCGAATCGACGACGGCGCGAAGATGCATGATAGGATTCATGGTGGGCGGTCGCGTGGCCGCTCCGCCAACCGATGACTCGTACCAAGGCACTCACGGCGCTGGTGGCGATCTCGCTGGGGCTCGGGCTCGCGGCCTGCGCCGCGGTCATCGGCGCCGACGAGCCGGTGCTCGCGCCGCTCACCGTGGGTGAGGGTGGCACCGACGCCGGCGCGCTCGGCGACGGCTTCGTGCCGCAGAAGCTCGAGCCCGACGCCGCGACCTGCCCCCCCGGCACCAAGCTCTGCGCGGGCGGCTGCGTCGACGTCAACGACCCGACCTACGGCTGCGATCCGGTGAAGTGCGAAGCGCCGTGCTCGATCAAGCACGGCGAGGCCAAGTGCAAAGACGGCCGCTGCGCCATCCTCAAGTGCGACGTCGCGGCCGGCTTCGCCGACTGCAACTCGCTCGCGCTCGACGGCTGCGAGACCAGCCTGCTCGACCCCGCGACCTGCACGCGCTGCGACAAGCAGTGCGACCTCACCCAGGTGTGCGACCTGAAGAACGGCGGGTGCAGCGCCACCTGCGGCCCGGGCCTCACCCAGTGCGACCGCTCGTGCGTCGACGTCGCCGTGAGCCCGCTCCACTGCGGCAAGTGCGGAAACCCGTGCCCCGACGTCGCCAACGGCGTCGGCGTGTGCACCGCGAGCACGTGCGGCATCAAGTGCAACGCCGGCTACGCCGAGTGCACCAAGGGCCAGTGCACGCCGCTCAAGGTCTTCTACCGCGACGCCGACGGCGACGGCTTCGGCACCACGGCCGTGACCGAGCAGAAGTGCACCCCGTCGCCGGGCTTCGTCGCCGTCGCCGGCGACTGCAACGACGCGAACCGAGACGTCTTCCCCGGGCAGACCCGGTATTTCGACCGGCCCTACGACGGCGCCGAGGACCTCTCGTTCGACTACAACTGCGACAAGCAGGAGACGGCCGACAAGCCCTACAAGGCGTTCACCGCGTGCGGGGCGACGTGCAAGGAGTACGGCCTCCTCCCCCAGCCGACGCGCAAGGGCGCAGGCGTCGACGTCTACTGCGGCTCGCGCACCCTCCGCGCGTGCGGGCCGACGCAGATCGAGGTGCCGGTCGCGAGCGTGAGGCCCCTCGCGCCTCCGGCGATGTCCGAGTGCACCTCGTCCGACACCGAGACGCCCGTCCTCAACTGCCGCTGACGAGCGGCCCGGCGGGCGTCAACCGCGGAGCATCTCTTCCCAGTGCAGGGGCATGGGCATCTTCGGCGCGGCGACGGCCCGGAGCTCCTCCGACAAGCCGTGGTCGAGCGACGAGACGGCGAGCGGCGCACGCGCCACGTCGAAGCCGACCGCCATCTCCAGGCCGAGGACGAGCTCGGACACGGTCGGCCAGCGCGCGTCGACCCCGCGGATGAGCGCCGCGTGGACGACGCGCGCCACCCGGGGATCGACCCACGGCGCCACGTCTTGCAGCGGCGGCACGCCCTTGCGCTGCACCAAGAACGCCATGAACGCCCCGGCGTTGGCGAAGGCGGGGGTGCCCGCGAGCATGTGGTAGAGGACCATCCCCAGGCTCCACACGTCGGTGCGAGTGTCGACCGTCTTCGGGTTCTGCGACTGCTCGGGCGAGATGTAGTGGGGCGTCCCGAGGAGCGCGCCCGAGCGCGTGAGCGCGCCCTCGAGCGAGCCGGTGGTGGCGAGGCCGAAGTCGCCCACCCGCAAGACGAGGCGCCCGCCCTGGTCGTCGAGGATGAGGTTCGACGGCTTGATGTCGCGGTGGATGACGCCGGCCTGGTGGGCCGCGGCGACCCCCGCGCACGCTTGGATCAACAGCGGCACCGCGACCTCGAGCGGCAGCGCGCCGACGCGCTTCAGGTGGACCGACAGGTCCCCGCCGCGCAGGAGCGGCATCACGAAGTAGGGCGCGTGGAGCGCGGCGTCGAAGCCGTGATCGAGGACGGGGATGACGTTCGGGTGCTCGATGCGCGCGCAGACGGCGATCTCGCGCTCGAAGCGCGCGAGGCCCTCGGCGTCGGTGCGGACGAGCGTCTTGACGGCGACGGGCTTGCCGTTCGGGTCGAGCGCCTCGAACACCGAGCCCATCGCGCCCTCTCCGACCACGGAGAGGATGCGGTAGCGCTCACCGACGAGCGCGCTGGGAGGAATCGAGCCCGCCACTCCCTGCATACTACGACGGTTTTTCGCCGTTTCCCCTCATTTCCGCGCACGTGAGGCGATGTACGCCGCCTTCGCGGCGCGGCCTCGCTTCTCGAGCATCGGGCGGATCCGGCGGGCGAAGCTCGGCGCGAGATAGGCGACCGTCGCCAGCCGCCCCGACTGCGCCGGGATCGCCACCTCGTCGAGACGCTCGTCGATGCAGCGGAGGACCGCGTCGGCGACCTCGTCGGCGGAGCTCATCGGCTGCGAGAAGACGAGGTTCGGCACCTCCGACACGTCCCCGAAGAAGCCGGTGTCGACGGGGCCGGGGCACACGACCCCGGAGTGGACGTCCGCCGCCGCGAGGTCGTCGGCGATCGCCCGGCAGAACGCGCGAATCCCGGCCTTCGACGCCGAATACGCGGCCTCGCCCGGCACCGGGACCATCCCGGCGATGCTCGCGACCGCGACCACCGAGCCGCCTCGCTCGAGGAAGGGCACCGCCGCGCGGGTGAGGACGACGGGCGCGGTGAGGTTCACGGTGATGACCTCGGCGAGCTTCGCCGCGGTGTGCCGCTGGATGGCGCCCCGGTGGTTCACCCCCGCGTTGTTCACGACGACGTCGAGCCGGCCGAGCTTGCCGACGACCGCCGCCGGCAGCGCCTCGAGGGCGGTGAGGTCGGCCACGTCGAGCGGGAACACCGCCACGCCTTCGGCCCCGCCGCCGGCGCGCGCGACCTCACGCGCGGCCTCCTCGAGGTTGGCCTTGCCCCGGGCGACGAGCGCGACCTTTGCGCCTCGCTGCGCGAGCTTCTTCGCGACCGCGAGCCCTATCCCCGACGACGCTCCGGTGACCAGTGCGACTTTTCCTTGCATGACGGCGCCCTATACACGAATCCTGGTATCTTCGAACGGCATCCAGCATGGACCCGATCATTCGCGAAGTCGCCGACCTCGTCGTGCGGTGGATCCACCTCATCGCCGGGATCATGTGGATCGGCAACTCGATGCTTTGGAACTGGATCGACCGCAACCTGGTCAAGCCGGCGCCCGAGGCGGGCAAGGGCGAACCGAACGACAAGAGCTTCGGCCACATCTGGCTGCTGCACAGCGGCGCCTACTACTTCATGGAGAAGAAGCTCCTCCAGCCGTCGGAGTACGCCGCCATCCCCGGCGGGCCCCACTGGTTCAAGTGGCAGGCGTACACCACGTGGCTGTCGGGGGCGTCGCTCCTCGCCATCGTCTATTACATGTCGGGCGGCGGCGCGTACCTCGTCGACCCGAACGTCTCGAAGATCTCCGCCGACGCCGCGATCGACGTCGGCATCGGCACCGTCGTCGGCGGCTTCGTCGTCTACGACCTCGTCTGGCGCGTCCTCGGGCGGCGCTCGGAGAAGCTGGCGACCGCCCTCACGCTCGCGCTCGTCGCGGGCGTGGTGACGGTGCTGCCCCGCGTGCTCGCGGGTCGCGCGGCGTACATGCACGTCGGCGCCATGCTCGGGACGATGATGGCCGGCAACGTCTTCCTCCACATCATGCCCTCGCAGCGGGCGCTCGTCCGCGCGACGCAGGAGGGGAGCTCAGGCGACGCGACGGCCTCGGCGCACGCCCAGCAGCGCTCGATCCACAACAACTACCTCACGTTCCCGATGCTCTTCATCATGTTGAGCAACCACTTCCCGAGCACCTACGGGAGCAAGTACCCCTCGCTGGTGCTCGCGGTGCTCATCGTCACCGGGTCCACGGTCCGCCACCTCCTCAACGTCCGCTTCCACTTCAAGCGCTGGCTCCCCGCGCTCCTCAGCGTCATCACCACCGCCGTCGTCGCGCTGTTCGTCCTCGTCGGCGGGCGGGAGGCGCTCGGGCGCGGCGGCCCCAAGAAGCCGGCGGAGAAGGTCGCGTTCAGCCGCGTGCAGCTCGTCATCCAGGACCGCTGCGTCCCCTGCCACTCGCAGAAGCCGACCGATCCGTCGGTGCAGATGGCGCCGGGCAACGTGATGTTCGACACGCCCGAGCAGATCCAGACCTACAAGGACCGCATCAAGATGCGCGCCGTCGTCGCGAAGACGATGCCCCTCGCCAACAAGACCAACATGACCGAGGACGAGCGCGACCTCGTCGGCAAGTGGCTCCTCTCGGGGGCGAGCATCGAATGAAGCGCCTCGAGCTCGTCGGCAAGTCGGACGTGCGCGCGCGGGAGCCGGTCCCGATCGGCGACGGGCTCGTCGCCCGCGCCCGCGCCGTCGCCGAGGCGATGTTCGCGACCGACGAGGGGCCCCCCCCGCCCAAGCGCCTCGACTGGCTGGAGAAGGAGCTCCGCGGCTTCCTCGGCCACGCCGGCTCGTCGGCCCGCTTCGTCTTCGGCGCGAGCGTCTACGCGGTCACGCTCCTCGGGCCGCTCGTCTCGGGCCGCCTCGGCGGCTTCGCGTCGCTGGACCTCGAGGCCCGCAAGCACGTCCTCGAGCGGGTGGAGAAGAGCTTCCTGTCGACGCCGCTCCTCGGCGTGAAGGCGATCCTCTGCATCCTCTACTTCGAGCACCCCGACGCGGCGCGCTTCATCGGCGCGAACGGAGCGTGCCTCACATGATCCCGGTCCAGAGCGGGCGCGATCACACCGAGCGGCTCGAGCTGTCGTGCGACGTCGTGGTCGTCGGCTCGGGCGCGAGCGGCGCCGTCGTCGCCTGCACGATGGCCGAGGCCGGCTACGACGTCCTCGTGCTCGAGGAGGGGCCGTTCGTCCCCTACACCGACTACGGAGCGATGCGCCCGAGCGAGTCGCTGCGCTACACGTGGCGCGGCGCCGCCGTCACCGTCGCCTACGGCTTGGGCGACACGCCCCACATCAACATGACGATGGGGCGGGTGGTCGGCGGCTCGTCGGTGCTCACCGGCGGCGTGTGCTTCCGCGTCCCGCCGAGCATCCTCCACCGGTGGCGCACCGAGCGCGGCATCGCCGAGATGACCGAGGAGGAGCTCGAGCCGTACTACCAGGAGGTCGAGACCGCGGTGCACGTGGAGGAGGTGCCGGAGGAGATGCGCTCGCGCTCCACCAAGCTCTTCGTCCTCGGCGCGGCCCGACGCGGGATCGAGATGCGCCCGATGAAGCGCAACACCGAGGGCTGCAACGGCTGCGGCCGCTGCAACTTCGGCTGCCCCCACGGCGCCAAATTGAGCGTAGACCTCACCTATCTGCCGCGCGCCGCCCACCACGGAGCGCGCATCCTCGCCGACTGCCTCGTGGATCGCGTCACCATGAAGGGCGACCGCGCGGTGGGCGTCACCGGGCGACTGCTGAACGGCAAGCACGGCAAGCCCGGCAGCGAGGTCGTGGTCCACGCGCGCCGCGTCGTCCTCGCCGCGGGCGCGGCCTTCACCCCGCTCTTGCTCAAGCGGTCGGGGGTGCACGGCGTCTCGGGTCAGGTCGGCAAGAACGTCACCGTCCACCCCGGCTTCCGCACGATCGCGCTCTTCGACGACAAGGTCGAGGGCTGGAAGGGCGCGATGCAGAGCGCGTACGGCGACGTCCACGACCCCGAGGGCCTCACCCTCACGAGCCTCTTCATCCCGCCCGCGGTCCTCGCCGCCACCATGCCCGGGGTCGGCCCCGAGCTGATGCGCCGCGCGCAGAACGTGCCCTACCTCGCGCTCTTCGGCGGCATCATCCACGACGAGGGCGGCGGCCGGGTCTGGCCCGGGCTCGGCCGCGAGCCGATCCTCACCTACCGCATGGCTCGCCACGATCGCGCGCTCATCCCCGCCCTCGTGCGCATCATGGGCGAGGCCTTCTTCGCGGTCGGCGCCAAGGAGATCTACATCCCCGTGCTCGGCGCGCCGCCCCTCGACGCCGACGCCTTCCGCGCCTTCCCCTTCGAGACCGTCAAGGCGCGCGACATCGAGTGCTCCTCGCAGCACCCCCTCGGCAGCTGCCGCATGGGCAAGACGCGCGAGCACTCGGTGGTGGACCCCCTCGGCAAGGTGTGGGACACGCGCGAGCTCTACGTCGTCGACGGCAGCATCGTGCCGACGAGCCTCGGGGTGAACCCGCAGCTCACCATCATGACGCTCGCCACGCGCATCGCCCACCGCCTCCGCGAGACGCCGCTCGCCTCCTGACAGCCCGCCCGCGCGGCGCGCAAACGGCGCGCGCCGCGCAGCCGTTGCGCGCGACCTCGGCGCCCGTCCGCGGAGAAGAAATCGACGCGAGGGCGAATCTCGGGGGGCGCTTCTGGATAGTGGAGTCATCGGACGCGAGATCGCGCCGCACCAGGAGCCCAGCCATGAACCTCTTCCCCAAGAACGAGCACGTCTTCGAGCGCGTCATCCGCGTCGTCATCGGCCTCGCCGCGCTGAGCCTCGTCTTCCTCGGCCCCAAGACCTACCTCGGCCTGATCGGCCTCGTCCCGCTCGCGACGGGCCTCCTGGGCAGCTGCCCGCTCTATACTCTGTTCGGCATCTCCACATGTCGCATCGATCGCCCCTCGACCAGCAAGACCTGATCGCTCGGCTCGCGCAGGGTGAGCCCGCCGCCCTCGCGCCGCTCTTCGCCACCCACGCCGCCTCCGTCCGCCGCCTCGCGATGGCGATCACGCGCGACGCGGCGGCGAGCGACGAGGTCGTCCAAGAGACCTTCGTCCGGGTGATGGAGGCGGCGCGGACGTTCGACCCCAGCCGGGGCGAGCCCCGCGCCTGGCTGCTCGCCATCGCCCGAAACCTCGCCCGCGCCGAGCGGCGCGCGCCCCGAGAGATCCCGTCGGGCGACGACGAGGAGCCGCTGTCGCACCTCGCCGTCGACGCGGGCTGGGGCGCGAGCTCGCCGGAGCGCCTCGTCTCCGGCGCCGAAGACGCGGAGCGCATCGCGCGCGCGCTCGCCTCGCTGTCGTCGTCCGACCGCGAGGTCCTCGTCCTGCGCGACCTCGACGACCTCGCGCCCGAAGACGTGGCGCGCGTTCTCGACGTACCCGTCGCGAGCGCCAAGAGCCGCCTCCACCGGGCGCGCCTGCGGCTCCTCGCGGCACTTCGCAGCGAGGAGGCCGGCGTGAGCGCGAGCGAGCGAACCGTGGGCGGAATGACGTGCAGCGAGGTCCTCGCCCACCTCTCCGATTTCGTGGATCGCGCCCTCGGGCCGACCGACGAGGCGCGGGTCCGAGCCCACCTCGTCGGGTGCACCGTGTGCGAGCGCTTCGGCGGGCGCTACGCGGGCGCGGTGTCCGCGCTGCGCACGGAGCTCGGCGCCGCCCCCGCGGTCGACGCCCGCGTGCTCGACGACTTGATGGTGCGCCTCGGCGCCCGCGGCGCGCGATGACCGCGCCCCTCGTCGAGCCCCCGGCCCGGCCGCCGTGGTACCTCCGGCCCGCGCTCTGGATCGCGCGGC
>JAEUKG010000564.1 GCA_016794325.1 Myxococcales bacterium
GATCAGGACCGCGTCCTCGCCTCGCTCGAGGAGAGCTCCGTGGACCTCCTCCGCGGCGGCTTCGCGGGGCTGAAGTCCCTGATCTTCATGGGGTACTACCGCGATCCTCGCACCTGGGCGATCCTCGGCTACGACGGGCCCCGGGTCGGCCGCCCCGAGCGGGGCTGGGGGGCGCCGTGAGCGACGGCGCGATCGTCCGTGGGCGCGATCTCGAGCGCGGGCTCGACGTCGCGTGCGACGTCGTGGTCGTGGGGACGGGCGCGGGAGGCTCGGTCGCCATCCGCGAGCTCGCGCGCGCAGGGCTCTCGGTCATCGGCCTCGAGGAGGGCGGCTACCACCAGCCCCGCGACTTCAACCAGCGCGAGGAGGCGATGTTCCCGCTCCTCTTCCAGGACGGCGGCGGCCGCACCACCAAGGATCTCGCGATCCGCGTGCTCCAGGGCCGCGGGGTCGGCGGCAGCACCGTGCACAACACGAACCTGTGCAAGCGCACGCCCGACGCGATCCTCGATCTGTGGGCGCGCCGCTACGGCGTCTCGGGCGCGGGCGTCCGCGATCTCGCGCCGTCCTTCGAGCGCATCGAGCGGGACCTCTCGGTGTCCCCGATCGATCCTCGGCTCGTCAACGCCAACAACGACGTCCTCCGCCGGGGCGCGGGCGCGCTCGGCTACGCGTGGTCCGTCCTCTCGCACAACCGCGTCGGCTGCCAGCTCTCGGGCTTCTGCGAGCTCGGCTGCGCCTACGACGCGAAGCAGAACGCGCTCAAGGTGATGATCCCCGAGGCCACGCGCGCGGGCGCCCGGATCTACGCGGACGCCCGGGTGGTGCGTGTCACGTACATCGCGGGTCGTGTCACCGGCGTCGAGGGCGTGATCGTGGACGGCGCGGGCGAGGTCGTCGGCCCCCTCCGCGTGCGCGCGAAGGTGGTGGTCCTCGCGGCGAGCGCGACGGCGTCGGCGGCGATCGCCCTGCGCAGCGGCCTCCCCGATCCCCACTTCCAGCTCGGCAAGGGGCTGCGCATGCACCCGGGCGCGGTGTGCGCCGGGCGCTTCGACCAGGAGATCGACGGCCACCACGGCATCCCCCAGAGCGTCGAGTGCACCGAGCTCCTCGACTTCGACGAGGGGAGCGACAAGCGGGTGTGGATCATCCCTGCGTTCGCGCACCCGATCGGCACCGCGTCCACGCTCCCCGGCTTCGGCGCCCGCCACATGCGCGCGATGCGGAGCTACCGCAACCTGGCGGTCTTGACCGCGATGCTCCACGACCACTCGAGCGGCGAGGTCGACCACGAGGACGGGCGCCCGGTGCTGCACTACTCGATGAACGAGCCCGATCGCGCCGCCCTCGCCCGCGGGCTCGTCGCGTGCGCGCGCATCCTCTTCGCCGCCGGGGCGCGCGAGGTCACGATCCCCGCCATCCCGCCGGTCCGCCTCGAGAGCGCGCGCGAGCTCGACCGGCTCGACACGAGCTTCGTGCGGCCGCACGGCGTGCCCCTGTCGGCGGTGCACCCCATGGGGACGATGCGCATGGGGGACGACCCGCGGCGCGCGGTGGTCGGCTCCACGGGCGAGCACCACCAGGTGAAGGGGCTCTTCGTCGCCGACGGGTCGCTCTTCCCGACGAGCCTCGGCGGCCCGCCGCAGATCAGCATCTACGCCTTCGCGCTCCACCTCGCGCCGCACGTCGTCGCGGCCGCCCGCTGACGCGCACAAAAGGCCGAAGGCCGCGGGATCGCTCCCACGGCCTTCGCGCTCCCCTCGATCGAGGGTCAGTCCGTGCCGGAGTCCTGGCCGCCGCTGCTGCCCGAGTCCTGGCCGCCGCTGCTGCCCGAGTCCTTGCCCGCGTCCGGCTGCTCCTTGCAGGGGTCGCCGCCGGTGCCGCTGCTCTTCGTCACCTTGGTCGGACGGCCGATCTCCTTGCCGGTGAAGCCGAGGCCGACGCTGATGCCGGTGCACTTCTGGCCGGCCGCGTTCGAGCCGTCCGAGAGGATGTCCGAGAACTGGCGGAGCTGCTGCGCGATGTTGTCGAAGGTCGTGCCCTCGCACAGGCTCTTCGAGATGCTGCCCGCCACGCTCTTCAGCCCGGTGATGAGCTCGTTCGCGTCGATGACGCCGGCGATGGTGCCGTTGCCCGCGTTCTCGCCGGCGACGTCCATCGTGATGATGGCCTTGTTGATCGAGATGTTGAGCGCCTGGCCCTGGAGCACGAGGCTGATCGTGATCTTGTCGGCCTTCGCGACGAAGGTGCCGTTCACGATGTAGGCGTCCGTGATCTTCACCTTCGAGCCGCTCTCGATGGTGTCGCCGTTGAGGAGCTCGCCGGAGACCGGCCAGTTGTCGGCCTTGGTGAAGGTCGGCTTCTTGCCCTGGTTCTCGGGGATGCCGTCGAACTTGGCGCCGGCGAAGATCTGGCCCGAGAGGCCGGTGTTGGTCTGCTTCTCGCCCTTCAGGCCGGTGACCTCGAACATGACGGTGAACGAGCCGCCCTGGACGGAGTCATTGACGCTCTTGCCGAAGTCGTTGCCGGCGAGCTGCTGGATGATCGGGACGATGTTCTTGCCGAACGAGTTGTCGCGGCCGTCGGCGCCGTCGACCGCGGCGTCCTTGGAGCCGCCCTCGGCCGGGGTGCAGATGTCGGTCGACTTGGAGGTCGAGAGCTTGCCGTCGAGGTTGTAGCCGTACTTCTTCCACGCCTCGCCGCTCGCCGCGCCCGACGTGCGGTCGGTGTCGCCGAAGAGGAGGTTCTGGACCGCGAAGACGCGGACGTCCTTGGAGTCGGTGGCCGGGGCGTTGGGCTTCTCCGGCGGGACCGCGCCTGCGCCCGCGGTGCCGCCCGACGACGTGTCGTCGGAGCTGCAGCCTTGCTGCGCGGCGAGGGTGAGCGCCACGGCGCTGCAGACGCCGAGGACAGAGAGAACCTTCAAGAGCTTCATGGGTGCCTCCACAAGTGATGCGCTGGCGCGAACGGTGGCGACTGCGCGAAGGAATGACCGAGACGATGACCTACAAGGCGACCACGGGAGCGTTGCCGCGCAGGAGCCAGTGGCGCGGAATGGTATGCAATGTGTGCGCGGCTCGGCAAGCGTGGGCCCTACCATGATGGCAGATATTTTCGCCGCCACCCTCACGCTCGTGCGCCTGGCCGCCGAAAACAGCCCGAAAGCGTCGCCGGCGCGCGGCTCAACTCACCTCAACTCGCCCGGCCCCATCGGGATGGCGCGGTGCGTCAAAGCGGGCTCGCCCTTGGCCCGTGGGTGACGGTCAGGGGCACACGACTCGATCCTTCGTCGACGTTGACGTGGGCGTTGGCGTGCGTTGGCGTTGACGGCGACGGCGACGGCGACGGGGCGCCAACTTGGCGAGCATCGGCGCGATCACCGCGGACGGCGCCGGCCGCGCCACCGGACCGGACGGGGCGCGTCGCTCCGCCATCACGGGTCCGCGATGGAGCGCGCCGCGAGCCCCGACGCCACGCAGGTCCTCGGACTCCGGACGCGGACCATCCTCGGCGAGCCGTCGAGCTCTTGGAACGGATCATCGCGATGACCACCAAGCTCCGTCGACGAGCGGGCGCCGCCGTCGCCGTCGCCGTCAACGGGTCAACGTCAACGCCAACGCTCACGACAACGTCAACGTGGCCCGCGTGACCTGACGACTTTCCGACGGAACCTCGGCCGAAGGGTACTAGCATGTCCCCGTGGCCCGCCTGATCGAGCGCATCGTGGAGGAGCCGCGGCCTTGCAGCTACCTCGACGGGGTCACGGCGCAGCTCGAGCACCTCGTGCTCCTCGACGTGGACGCCGTCGAGCTCGAGGCGATGCTCGAGCGCGGCTGGCGCCGCTTCGGGCCCGACTACTTCCGGCCCGCGTGCCCGTCGTGCTCGCAGTGCCTGCCGACCCGCATCGTCGCCGCCGATCTCGAGCCGTCGCGGAGCCAGCGCCGGGCGAAGAACCGCTCGGCGCGCTTCGAGGTCGCGGTCGGCCCGCCCAAGGTCGACGCCGAGCGCCTCGCGCTCTACGCGAGGTGGCACGCGGACCGCGAGCGCACCCGCGACTGGCCGGTGAGCTCGCTCGACGCCCGCACCTACGCGCTGCAGTTCGCCTTCCCGCACCCTGCCGCCCGCGAGGTGACGTATACCGATGTGGATACAGGTCGGCTCGTCGGCGTCGGCCTCTGCGACGAGACGCCGCGGGCCTGGAGCGCGGCGTATTTCTTCTACGATCCCGACTACGCGCGCTGCTCGCTCGGGATCGCCAACGTGCTCACCGTGTGCGACATCGCGGCCCAGGCGGGCAAGCCCCACGTCTACCTGGGCTTCCACGTGGCCGCGTGCGCGTCGCTCCGCTACAAAGGCGCCTTCGAGCCGAGCGAGGTGCTCGTGGGCTGGCCGGCGTTCGACGAGCGGCCGCGGTGGGTGGCGCCCGGCGCCGCCGCCGCCGGGCGCTGACGGCCGAGCCGCCCGGGCGCGGCCGGGCTGGGTTTACGCCCGGAGGCATGTCCGCTAGTCCTTCGGCCGATGTCCGACGCCGAGTTCGTGCACCTCCACGTCCACAGCCAGTACTCGATGCTGGACTCGTCGCTGAAGGTGAAGGCGCTGCCGAAGAAGGCGGCCGCGCTCGGCATGAAGGCGGTGGCGATCACCGACCACGCCAACATGTTCGGCGCGATCTCCTTCTACAAGGCCGCGAAGGAGGCGGGCGTCCAGGCGATCCTCGGCTCCGAGATCGAGGTCGCGCACGGCGCGCACGGCTGCCACCTGCCTCTGCTCGCCTCGAGCGTCGAGGGCTACCACAACCTCGTGTGGCTGGTCTCGCGCGGGCACGTCGTGCAGCACCCGAGCGCGCCGCCGTCGACCCCGTGGATCTCGATGGCGGATCTCGCCGGGCACACCAAGGGCATCGTCGCGATGTCGGGCTGCATGGGCGGGCTCGTCGCTCAGCGCGTCCTCGAGGAGGGGGCCGAGGCCGGCCTCGCCATGCTGGCCGAGCTCAAGGAGGTCTTCGAGCCCGGCGCCCTCTACGTCGAGCTGCAGGACCACGGGCTGCCGGAGCAGCCTATCCTCAACGGAATACTCGTCGAGCTCGCCGCCAAGCTGGAGCTGCCCACCGTCGTGACGAACGACGTCCACTACGCGGGGCGCGAGGACGCCGAGGCGCACCTCTACCTCTCGTGCATCAAGAACGGGCGCGGCTACGAGGAGGCCAAGGAGCGCGACCACGGCTCGACGGAGATGTTCCTGAAGACGCCGGCCGAGATGCTCGAGCGCTGGAAGCACCACCCCGACGCGGTGAAGCGCACCCGCGAGATCGCCGAGCGGACCAAGGTGAAGCTCAAGCTCGGCGAGCCGATGCTCCCGAACTTCCAGGTGCCGGAGGGGCACACCACCGAGAGCTACTTCCGCGAGGTGGCGAAGAAGGGCCTCGAGGTCCGCTTCGGCGAGCTCCAGCGCGCCGGCAAGACGATCGACCACGAGGCGTACAAGGCGCGCCTCGAGCTCGAGCTCGACGTCATCTCGAGCATGAAGTTCCCGGGGTACTTCCTCATCGTGTGGGACTTCATCCGCTACGCGAAGGAGAACGGCATCCCCGTCGGGCCCGGCCGCGGCTCGGGCGCGGGGTCGATCGTCGCGTATTCGATGCGCATCACCGATCTCGATCCCATCCCCTACAACCTCCTCTTCGAGCGCTTCCTGAACCCGGAGCGCGTGTCGATGCCGGACTTCGACGTCGACTTCTGCATGGACAAGCGCGATCGCGTGATCACGTACGTGCAGAACAAGTACGGCGAGGAGAGCGTCGGCCAGATCGCCACCTTCGCCGAGCTCAAGGCCAAGAGCGTCATCAAGGACGTCGCGCGGTGCATGAGCATCACGCCGATCGAGGCGCAGGCGATCGCGAGCCTGATCCCCAACAAGACGCCAGCCGAGACGTACACGATCGCCGAGAGCCTCGAGGTCGAGCCCAAGCTCAAGGCCCGCTTCGACACCGAGCCCCGCACCCGCGAGCTCATCGTCCAGGCGCAGAAGCTCGAGGGCCTCACCCGGCACGCCGGAAAACACGCCGCCGGCATCGTCATCAGCGAGGGCCCGCTCTGGGATCACGTCCCGATCTTCAAGGACCCGAAGACCAACGCCTACGTCACCCAGTACTACAAGGACGACGTCGAGCAGGCGGGCCTCGTCAAGTTCGACTTCCTCGGGCTGAAGACGCTCACCGTCCTCGACATCGCGCAGCGGCTCGTCAACGAGCGACCCGACCTCGCGCGGCGCGGCGAGCACTTCGATCTGTCGACGATCCCCCTCGACGACAAGGCGACGTACCAGCTCCTCGGCTCGGGCGAGACCAAGGGCGTGTTCCAGCTCGAGTCGAGCGGAATGCAGAAGCTCTTCCAGGACCTGCGCGCCGACTGCTTCGAGGACATCGTCGCCGCCGTCGCCCTCTACCGCCCGGGCCCGCTCGGCACCGGCATGGTCCAGGACTTCGTCAACCGCAAGCACGGCCGCGCCCCGATCGCGAAGATGCACGACAAGGTCGACCACCTGCTCGAGCCGACCTACGGCGTCATCGTCTACCAGGAGCAGGTCATGCAGATCGCGCAGGCGCTCGCCGGCTACTCGCTCGGCGGCGCCGACCTCCTCCGCCGCGCGATGGGCAAGAAGAAGCCCGAGGAGATGGCGAAGCAGAAGAGCGTCTTCATCGAGGGGTCGCTCGCGAACGGCGTCACCCAGGAGGACGCCGACCGCATCTTCGGCCTCCTCGAGTTCTTCGCGGGCTACGGCTTCAACAAGAGCCACTCGGCGGCGTACGCGCTCATCACGTACCAGACCGCGTACATGAAGGCGCACTACCCGGTGGAGCTGCTCTGCGGCATCCTCACGAGCGACAAGGACCGCATCGACAAGGTCGTGCGCACCATCGCCGACGCGCGGGCGATGGGCGTCACCGTGCTGCCCCCCGACGTCAACGAGAGCGACCTCGACTTCAAGGTCGTCTACACCCACCCCGGCGGCGATCGGCGCGTGTCACGCAAGGAGCGGGTGCGGGACGCGCTCGGGCCCCAGATCCGGTTCGGCCTCGGCGCGGTGCGCGGGCTCGGCGGCGCCGCCCTCGAGACCCTCTTCGAGGCGCGCAAGGAGGGGGGCGCCTACGCCGACATGTTCGACTTCGCGGCGCGAGTCGACGCCAAGAAGATCAACAAGAGCGTGCTCGAGGCGCTCGTCTCGTGCGGCGCCTTCGACACGACGCTGAAGCTGCGCGGGGTCAGCCGCGCGTCGGCGTTCGCTTCGATCGACGTGGCGCTCGAGCGCTCGCGCGCCGCGAGCCGGGACCGTGAGCGGGGCCAGACGACGCTCTTCGGACTCTTCGACGCCGCGCCGCCCGCGGGCGAGCCGGAGGCGCCGTCGGCCGGCGACTACACCGCCGCCGAGCCGTGGGATCGCAAAGAGATGCTGGTGCGCGAGCGCCAGGCGCTCGGCTTCTACGTGTCGGGCCACCCGCTCGAGCGCTACATGCGCGGCGGGGCGGCGATGGGCAGGCTCGAGGTCGAGCCCACGTCGAGCCTCGCCCAGAAGGACGACTGGGCGGTGGTGCGGGTGGCGGGGATGGTCGAGGGGTACCGAGAGCGCATCTTCAAGGACGGCGGCGGCAAGGTCGCGTTCTTCGATCTCGAGGACCTGAGCGGTCGCGTGACGGTGAAGGTGCGGCAGAACCAGATCGACACCTACGCCCACGTCCTCACCGCCGGCGATCCGGTGCTCGTCACCGGCAAGGTGAGCTTCCCCCGGCGCGACGAGGACGCCCCGGAGGAGGACGACGGTCCCCGCGAGCCGACGCTCTTCCTCAACGAGGCGGTGCCGCTCGTCGACACCGTGCGCGCCGACACGAAGCAGGTCACCATCCGCCTGCGCGCCGAGCGCACGAGCGAGCTCCAGGTCAGGCGCATGGCCGAGGCGTTCCGCGCGTCGCCGGGCGAGTGCCCGGTGTCGGTCACCTTCGAGATGAAGGACGGCGCCGAGGCGGTGGTGGCGGCGGGGCGGGGCATGCGGGTGGAGGTGAGCGACGCCGTGCTCTCGAGCCTCGAGCGCATCTTCGGCGAGCAGGTCGCCGAGCTCCGCTGAGGCCGCACGCGCCAAGAGTCGGGTCGAGGCAGGGGTCGGCGCGCCCCGTTCGCGGGCGATTTTTCGGCGCGGAGGTGCTAAGGGACCGCTCGCCGTGGGAATCGTCGTCGCGATCGCGATCGTGCTCGTCGGAGGTGGCATCATCGGCCGCCTCGTCGCGCCGCGCCTCCGCCTCGCGCGCGGGACGCTGGTGGGAGCGCTCGTGGCGCTGGTCGTCGCGATCGCCACGACCACCCTGCGCCTCGAGTGGCGCTTCTGGGTCATGGCCGCGCTCGCGCTCGTCGCCGCCGTCGCGCTGTGGCCGGAGCCGAAGGACGACGGCCCGCGCACCGGCCTCGTCAAGATCGCGTGGCTCGTGCCCCCTGCGCTCGCGCTCGGCCTCGAGCTTCGCACCGGCCTGTCGGTGCCGCGCGCCATCTTCGCGGCGGTGGTGGTGACGATCGCCCAGGCGGCGGTCGGCTTCGCGATGGTGACGCTCACCGCCAAGCGCCCGCCGCACGGCGGCGCTCCGCGGCGAGGGAGCGACTGACGGCCGGCGCGCGGGCGGTCAGCGCCCGCGCGTCCTCGGCTTGGACGGGAGCGCCGGAAGCGCGCGCGGCGCCGAGCCGCGGCCGATCGGCGCCACCGCCGCGCCGCGCCCGCGGGGCGCCGCCGCGAGCATCGCGCTCGGGCTGGCGGCGCGCGGCGGCATCGGCGACGCGACGCCCGAGGTCTGGGCGAGGCTCTTGTCGAAGAGCGAGAACTCCTTCGGCTTCATGATCGGGCGCCCGAAGATCTCGACGTCGGTGGCGGCCACGAGCTCGAACCCGGCGTCGGCCTGGTAGCGCACCGGCCCGCTCGCGCCGCGCTGCGCCTTGAACGCCACGTACGGCTCCACCGACAGCTTCGCGCCCACCGAGCCCTCGAGCAGCACCACCGCGGTCGGCTGGAGGCTGCAGCGGCCCTCGACCGCCGCCTTCTGCGTCTCGAGCGAGAGGTAGGGCTTCGGGCGGAGCTCGAACGCGGGCGCCTCGGCCGAGAAGGCGAAGCGCGAGCGCTTGCCGCCGGGCTTCTCGAAGCCCTTCTTGTCGTAGCGGGCCGTGAGCTTGACGTCGCCGGCGACGCCGACCCCGGTCGTGGCGCGGAAGCTCCCCAGCGCCATCAACA
>JAEUKG010000586.1 GCA_016794325.1 Myxococcales bacterium
CTGCGGTACTCGGGGGCATGGAACGACGCCCGGAACCTCACGCGCCCGTCGCCGGTGAGGGGGCGCTCGACGACGAACGGGCCCGCGGCCGCGGGCGGAGGGCGGGAGCGGGCGCCGCGCGCGAGCCTCTCGAGATCGGTCGTCACCGACTCGGTGGTGAACACCGTCGCGACCGCGAGCCGCTTGCGGGGGCGGCCGGTGACCGCCTCGTACACCGCGAGCGCCGCGTCCACCTTGCGCTCGTAGTCGTCGGCCGGCGGCCCGCCGAGCAGGCGGAGCATCTCCGGCGACGGCTGCACCTTGCCCCCGGAGCGCGCCGACAGATCGCGGGTCGCGACGAAGAGGTAGCGAGTCCGCGGCCGGAGCGGGACGGCGGGGGCCGCCACGAGCGTGTCGTCGACGGCGAGGCCCGTCTCCGCGCGCTGCTCGAAGTAGCGCACCACGAGGGGGTGGAGCTTCCCGCGCTCCGGCGAGCTCGGATCGACGTCGACGAGCGCGAGCGGCGCGTCTTTGGACTCGTACGCCGAGGGCGGGCGCGGCGGATCGAGCACCGGGGGATCGGCGTTGGGCGCGACGGTGAGGCCGCGGAGATCGAGCGCGCCCGAGAAGTTGATGGCGACGCCGGCGATGGTCGAGAAGCCGTCGAGCTCGCCGAGCTGGGAGACCATCGCCGGGAAGCTCGTGACGAGGGTGTCGGTCGTCGAGCCGCGATCGATCGCGACCCGGAGGCCCGTGGGCGACGCCGGATCGGCGACGGTGTAGCGATCCGACGGGAACGGGCTCAGGATGGAACGCGCCGCCACGTCGTACGTCACCTCGATCGGCGGCACGAACGGCTCGTCCTCGCACCCGGACGCGAGGACCGTGAGGACGAGGGCGAGGCCGACGGCGCGCGCGGCCCGCATCGCGCCTCAGCGCACGAAGATGAAGGCGATGCCGCCGCCCACGAGGATCGCGACGACGCCGACGATGACGGGGATGAGCCACGGCGGGCTGCCTCCGCCCGTCGGCACCCCCGAGGCCGCGAGATCCGCGTCGCGCGTGGCCTGGAACGCCTGGTCCATGCTCTGCCTCGCCGCGTCGTAGCCGCCGGGCGGCGGGCCGGCGTTGTGCTGCGGGAGCGACGGCCCGTGGCCCATCGGCGCCGTCGTCGAGCCGGGCGCCGACTGCATCGTGACGCCCGCGCCCGCCGACATCGGCTGGCTCATGGGCATGGAGCCTCGGGGAGGCGCCGCGAACGGGTCCGGCGCCGCGAACGGATCCACCGCGGCCTCGATCTTCGGGCGCGCCTTCGCCGCTTCGTGGATCTGCCGCGCGAGCTCCTGCTGGGGGACGCGCGCCCAAGCGCGGTGGTCGCCCGTGAGGCCGTAGGCGTGGCCGACGGCGTCGGCGAGGGCGCCCACCGAGGGCGTGCGGATCGCGGGGTTCTTGGCGAGCGCGACCTCGAGGACGTCGTCGAGCTGCTGCGGCGGCGGGAACGCCGCGCCCTTGCCCTTGACGCTGACGGGCTCCGGGTCCTTCGTGAGGATCGCGAGCAGGATCGAGGGCCCGTTGTTGCCGGTGAAGGGGACGACGCCGGCGGCGCACTCGTAGGTGATGGCCGCGAGCGCGAACACGTCGGCGCGCGCGTCGAGCGTCTCGAGCCCTTGGGCCTGCTCCGGGGCCATGTAGTACGGCGAGCCGATGGTGGTGCCGAGGACCGTGAGCTTCTTCGCGTCCTTGTTCTTGTCCTTCACGGACCCGAAATCGAGGATCTTGACGATGTCGCCCTCGCGGGTGCCGCACAAGAACAGGTTGTCGGGCTTGAGATCGCGGTGGACGAAGGCCTTGGCGTGGGCGCCGTCGAGGCCGATCGCGGTCTGCGAGAGCATGCGCACGAGGCGCTCCGGCGGCAGGCTCTTCTCCCGCTTGAGGACCACCCGCAGCTCCTCGCCGTCGAGGAACTCCATGACGAGGAGCCACACGCCAGCGGCCTCGTCGCGCTGGAAGTCGAGGACGTCGACGATGTGATCGTGCGGCAGCCCCCGAGAGATCTCGTATTCGCGCTTGAAGCGCTCGAGCGACACCTCGTCGCGCGAGACGTCGTCGTGGAGCACCTTGATGGCGACGCGGGTGTTGGTCTGCTTGTCGATGCCCTCGTAGACCCTTCCCATGCCGCCGTCGGCGACCACGCGGCGCACCTCGTAGCGGCCACAAAGGAGCTTGCCGAGGCGCTGATCGTCGGCGGAGGGCCCGACCGGGACCATGCTCGCGAACACGAGCGCCGAGCCGTCGACGGGGCAGAACGCCGCGTCGTCCGGGTACGTGCGCATGCATTTCGCGCAGCTCTTCATCCCGCGTCCTTGGGCGGGGCGTCCTTCGCGACCGGCGGGGTGTAGTAGATGATGCGGTTGCAGGTCGGGCACTGGTCGATGGTCGGCTCGCGGCGCAGCTTGTGGAACATCTGGGGCGCGAGGGACATGTTGCAGGCCTTGCAGGTGCCGTCGGTGGTGGTCGCCACCGCGAAGCCGCGCTTCTGGCGGATCATCTCGTAGCGGCGGTAGAGCGCCGGGGGCAGCCCCTTCACCAGGGCGTCTCGACCGACGCCGGTCGCGGAGTGATCCTTCTCGAGGTCGACCATCTTCTTCTGGATGTCGTCCTCGCAGGCGGCGAGATCGGCCTTCACCTTGGCGAGCTCGGCCTCGGTGGTCTCGACCTGCTTGCGGGTCGCCTCGGCCTCGAAGGAGAGCTTCTGGACGTCGTCCTCGCGATCCTTGAGGAGCTTGCGGAGCTCCTCGAGCTCGCGCTGCGCTGCGTTCGACTCGCGCTCGGTGCGCGAGCGATTGAGCTTCTCGCGCGAGTGGTCGATCTGCTGCGTCATCGTCCGCACCTCGGCGTGGCAATCGCCGCGGGCGCGCTCGGTGGTCGCGAGCGACGCCCGCTCGCGCTCCAGCCTGGCATCGAGCTCCGACACGGTCGCCTTGAGCTTCTCGAGCGTGCCGCGCTCCTCTCCGAGCGCGTCGGCCAACGTCTTGAGGGCAGCGTCCATCGCTGCAAGCTCCTCGAGGAAACGAATCTGCTCGGCGATGCTGCTCAACTCGAAAGCTCCTTTGTTCCGCGCCCGAAGCCCGTGACAGCGAGAGGTGGGCCCACCTGGGTTCGAACCAGGACTAGCCCGGTTATGAGCC
>JAEUKG010000657.1 GCA_016794325.1 Myxococcales bacterium
AGTGTCGGCCCCTGCGCGAGCTCGAGTCGTCGCTGGCGAAGGTCGCGAAGACGGCGAAGACGCGCGTCCTCCGCGGCTACTCGCCCCAGGTCGAGGCGTCGTTCAAGGCGGCGAAGGGCCGGACCGAAGAGGCCGACAAGGAGCTCGGGGAGTACCTCTCCGAGGCCCGCCTCGTCAAAGACGACATGGAGATCCGCGAGCTCGAGCGGGCGATCGACTCGACCCACCGCGGCTTCGACGACGTCATCGCCCGCCTCGGCGTGGCCAAGAGCGAGCGCGAGGTCGAGGCGACCTTCTTCTTCCGCGCCAGGACCGAGGGCAACGACGTGGGCTACGGCACCATCGCCGCCTGCGGCGATCACGCGTGCACTCTGCACTGGACGAAGAACGACGGCCGCGTGGCGAAGGGTGACCTCCTGCTCCTCGACGCCGGCGTCGAGTCGACCACCCTCTACACCGCCGACATCACCCGCACCCTGCCGATCTCGGGCAAGTTCACCCGCGAGCAGCGCATGGTCTACGAGCTCGTGCTCGAGGCCCAGGACGTGGCCCTCGAGGCGGTGCGGCCCGGCAACGACTTCCTCGACCCGAACCGCGCCGCGATGCGGGTCCTCGCGGCCGGCCTGGTGAAGTGGGGCATCCTCAAGTGCACGGTGGAGGAGGCGCTCGACCCGCAGAAGCAGTTCTACCGCCGCTACACGCTCCACAACGTGAGCCACATGCTCGGGCTCGACGTGCACGACTGCGCGCGCGCGAGGCAGGAGACGTACAAGTTCGGCAAGCTCGCGCCGGGCATGGTCCTCACCGTCGAGCCCGGCCTCTACTTCCAGCGCGACGACCTCACCGTGCCCGAGAAGTTCCGAGGCATCGGCGTTCGCATCGAGGACGACGTCCTCGTCACCAAGACCGGCTACCGGAACCTCTCCGCCGCCATCCCGCGCGCGACCCGCGACGTCGAGGCCTGGATGCAGCGGATCTGGAAGTCGTCGAAGCGCCGCTGATCGCGGCGCCGGCTCGGCCTCGAGAGCCCAGAGCTTCCCCCCCCTCGTGCGCGCTCCGTCGCGCCTGCATCGCCGTCCAGAATCGAAGCCCGGACGCCTTCTCAGTCGATCGTGAGGGTGCCGCGCGTCCCGTCCAGGGTCACGCGCTCGCCCCGCTTCACCACGCGCGGCTCCTCGCCGGGCGTGGCCGCGGCGACGCGCATCGCGTCGTCTCCGTACACCACCGTGATCTGCGCGAACCCCACCGCGCACGGCTTGCCGAGCGCGCGGGCGACGACGGCGGCGTCGCCGGTGAGCCCGCCGCGCGTGGAGACGACGCCCGCCGCGGCCTGGATGCCGGGCACGTCTTCGCTCGACGCCTCGATCCTCACGAGGATCACCGGCTGACCACGGCCCGCGAGCTCGACCGCATCGCTCGGCTGGAACACGACCGCGCCGGTCGCAACCCCGGGGCTTGCCCCCACACCGCGAACGCAGAGCGCCATACCCATCCCCTACCACGGGCGGGCCTTGCGCCGAAGGGGTGACCCTGCCATGCTGCGCCCGCTTCATGCCGAGCGCCGCGAAATCCGACCCCGATCTGAGCCCCGAGTCGAGGCCGACGTTGCCTCCTCCGGTGGACATCGCCGAGCTCGCGGAGCAGTCGCGTCGGACCACCCCGAGCACCGCCTTCGTCCCCCTCTACGTGCCGACGGTCCCCCCTGCCAACGAGGTCGACGACTCCACCTGCCTCGCCCCGCTCGATCCGAGCACCATCGGCGACGGCGCGGTGACCTTCGACGAGGCCGCGATCCTCGCCCACCTCGACGGCGCGTCCTCGATCGCCGAGGTCGCGAACCTCCTCGGGCGCCCGCGCGACGAGATCCGCGACGCCCTGCGCAGCCTCGCGGGCCGCGGGCTCGTCCGCCTCGCCCTCCCCTCGTCGCCGCCGCCGCCGCCGGTCACGACGACCCTCACGCGGCTGAAGAGCCTCCCCGAGGAGTGACGTCCGCGATCAGGTGAGGGTGTCGGGCGTCAGGTGCCCGGTCTCGTTGTACGACGCGAGGCGGGTCGCGCCCGACGGCAACACCAGGATGCGCGTGATGCTGCAGTGGTTCGCGACGAGCCGCGTCCACGCGCCGACCCGGATCCCGAGGGCGCGGGTGACGAAGTAGCGGATGACGTTCGCGTGGCACACGAGGAGGTCCGTCCGCGCGCGCGGCAGCGGCCGGAAATACTTCGTGTAGGCCTCCGCCAGGCGCGCGAGATCGGCCCGCACCTCGGCCTCCGTGATCTTCGAGCTCTTCAGGCGCGTCGGCATCCCCTCCGCGAGGAGCGGCGTCGCCTTCGGCGCCGCCCCGAGCTTGCCGCAGACGATCTCGGCCGTCTCCCGCGCCCGGACCATCGTGCGCGAGACGACGCGCTCGATGCCG
>JAEUKG010000692.1 GCA_016794325.1 Myxococcales bacterium
CTCCGCCCCCGCTCGCACCGTGTACGAGCCCGAGGGCCCGCTCACGACCGCGCACACCGGCACGCCGTAAGGGCTCGGCGGGGGGCGGAGCGGATCGGCCGCGGCCACCGCCCCGGTCAGCGGGTACGCCGCCGGCGCCGCCGCGCCGAGGTTCGCCGGCAGGGGCTGCCCGCACGAGAAGCAGACGCTCCCCTGCCCCGGCGTGAGCATCGTCATCATCTGACACGAGGGGCAGCGCACCTCGAGCACGCCAGGCACGGGCGCGGGCGCGACGGGCGCGACGGGCGCGACGGGCGCGGTGACGGGCGCGATGGGCGCCGGCGCGACGATGGGCGCCGGCGCGATCGGTTGCGGGGTCGGGAGGGGAGCGATCGGCGGGCCCATCGGCGCGAGCGGGACGGGCGGAGCGGCAGGGGCGTCGGCAACCGGAGCGGCCGCGACCGGCCCCGCTATAAAGGGTGGGCTGCGCCGCCCCCCCAAGCTGCGTCCGAAGCGCCCGCGGGCGTCATGCCGTAGCCGCCGCCTTGCGGGCCGCCATAGCCTCCCCCGCCGCCGTAGCCGCCGGGAGGCTGGTAGCCGCCGCCGCCCTGCGGGCCGCCGTACCCACCGCCGCCGCCGCCGTAAGGCGGTGCGCCGCCTGCCACCATCGGCTGAGGCGCGGGCTTGCCGCCGCCGCCGCCGCCGCCGCGCTTCTTGCCGCCGCCGCGGAGCAGCACGATGAGCAAGAGGATGATGACGATGACGCCGCCGCTCGCCCCGAGGATCAGCGGCAGGTTGAGCGGCTTCTTCGCCGCCTTGAGCGTGAGCACCGCCTTCTCGTCGTACGCGCTCGCGCGGGCGGCTTTGTTGTCGTAGATGACGACGCGCGCGACCGCGTTCTCGCCGGTGCCCTCGAGGATCTTCTCCTCGTCCGGCACTTGGAACTGGACGAAGGTGTCGCTCGCCTCGAGCGCCCCGCCGCGCATGTTCTGGGCGATGAGCGACTGGATCGCGCGCTTGGCGACGTCGGGATCGCTCTTGTTGACGTTGGGGTCGGGCTTGGTGCCCGCGGGGACGAAATAGGCCTCGGCGCGCTGCTTGTCGCCGCCCCAGCAGAAGTCGCCGTACACGCGGAACGTGCCGCCGGGGTACACGGGGTTGACGTCGGCCTCGGCCTTCGTCTGCGCCATGTTGATGTCGAGCGGCCACTGCGTCGGGTCGATGCCGATGGGCACGTTCTCGAACGACGCGTCCGGCTTGACCACCGTGTTCTTGATGTTGACGAAGCCGAGCGTGAACGACTGCTCGAGGGTGGGCGCGAGGCACGACATGCGCCACTTCACGACCCACATCTTGTCGAACCGCCCTTTGACGATCTCGAGGATGCGGCGGCCCTTGGTGACGCCCTCGCCCTCGCGCACGACGTCGAAGAACCCGCCGATCTCGGGGTTCGCGATGTCCTGCATGAACTGGACGTCGTTCGTCCGGTTGAAGTCGTTGACCTGCTGGAAGCTCGCTTCCTTGTTGGGGAAGTGGATCGAGATGACGGGCAGCGGGGTCTTCGGCGCGGCCTTGTTGTCCTCCGGGAAGCGTCCCTTGTTGAAGTAGAGCTTCATCGCCTCGGCCGACAGCGCGGTCGAGCCGGGGTCGTTGCGGCCGGCGCCGTTGGAGAGGAGCACCATCGCCTGATGCAGCGGGATGCCGCCGGGGCCGGTCGTGTTGCCGAGGTTGCCGAACGCGGTCTTGGTGATGTTCTTGAGCTGCCCGAACAGCGGGCGCGAGCTGCCGCTCGACGGCGACGTGGCCTGGTAGGTCACGAGCGCCTGCTGGGCGACCGCGCGCTCCTTCGACGTCTTCCACTTCGAGTCGAACACCCAGGCGTTGACGCGGTCGTCGAAGATGACGAGATCGACGAGGTCGTTCGGGCCGAGCGCGCCGATGAACTGGTTGGCGACCTCGCGGGCGTCGCTGTAGCGCTTGCCCATGCTGCTTGACGCGTCGAGGGCGATGAGCCACGCGGTGCCGACCGCGGGGTCCTTCTGGGCTTGGGCCCAGGAGCTCTTGGAGACGAACTTCGCAGGCACGTCGCGCCCGTCGACGCGGACCGCGAGGCGCGCGTTGCCCTCCGGGAACGGGAACGGGCTCCAGATGGCGTTCGGCTTCTCGACGGCGCGGCTGATGCAGTCGAGGAGCGCGTCGCCGCGGGACTGACCGCAGCCCTCCGCCTGCATCGCGTCGTTCAGGCTGTTGAACTGGACGAGCTCGAGGACGGTGGTGAGGACGGGCGCGCCCTCGTTCATCCCCGCGCGCGGGTCGATGCGGAGGATGTGGACCTCGGGCGCGGCGGAGGCGTTCGCGGCGACGAGACCGACACACGTGAACGCAGCCGCCGCCGCGGCCGCGCGGACGGAGGCGAGACGAGAGAAGAATGACATCGTGCAGTGTCCTCGGTGGCGGGCCCCGCGGACGGAGGCCGACGGAGGCCGACGGAGGCCGACGGAGGCCGACGCCGTCAGCGCTGGATGATCTTGACGATCGTCTGGTAGCCCCCGAACCGGATGCGATCGCCGTCCTTGAGATCGCGGCGGCCGTTGAAGCCGACGTGCTCTTCGTTGACGTACGTGCCGTTCGTGGAGCCCGTGTCTTCGACGCTGATCACTCCCGTGACGCCGTCGACGTTCACCGCGGCGTGGCGCGACGAGATCGTCGCGTCCGAGAGCGGGATGTCCACGTTTTCGCCCGAGTTGGACCGGCCGACGGTCTTGCGACCGCCGTGCAGCGGCCAGAAGTCTCCGGTCGAGTTCGACTGGTACGAGACGAGGAAGCCCCGCAGCGCGTGCGGGGGCAGGGGCGCCTCGGGCTGAGGAGCGGGCGCCGCGGGCGCGCCGAAGCCGGGCTGCGCGGGCGCGGGGCCGGGCGCGCCGAAGCCGGGCTGCGCGGGCGCCGGGGCCTGCGCGCCGAAGCCACCGCCGGCCGGCTGGCCGTACGCGGGCTGGGCCGGCTGACCGCCGAAGCCGCCGGGATCGTAGCCGCCGGGCGCTTGGCCGAAGCCGCCTTGCTGCGGAGGGGGCGCGCCGAAGCCGCCCTGCTGCGGAGGCGCGCCGAAGCCGCCCTGCTGCGGAGGCGCGCCGAAGCCGCCCTGCTGCTGACCGTATTGCGCGTTCGGATCGTAGCCGCCGGGCGCGCCGTAGCCCTGCTGCGGAGGGGGCGCGCCGAAGCCGCCCTGCTGCGGAGGGGGCGCGCCGAAGCCGCCCTGCTGCTGACCGTAGCCCCCACCGTATTGGTCGTTGGCGAAGGGCATCGCGTCGAGCGCGATCGGGTGTCCGTGCGGACAGTAGCTCGCACCCGGGGCGATCTCGTGCCCCATCTGGCAGCGAAGCGGCGCGCCGCCGCCGCCGCCGCCTCCGTAGGGGGGCTGGCCGTAACCGCCCGGCGGACCGCCGAAGCCCGTGGTCGACACGCCGGCGCGCACACACGTCGCGAGCGAGCCACACACGTCACAGAATCGGTCCGATGCTTGCGGGAACGCGCCGCAATGGGGGCAGGGAATCAAGGGTGGCCTCCTTCGAGGGAAATCGCAGTGGCGAGCATATCGGACTTCGAAGAAAAACGCCGAATCTTGTACAGCCGACGGGAAGCCCGGGCGGGCGACGCCGCTCGCGCTCATCCCGTTGATCTTACGTCACTTATCGAAGGACTTCGGGGCGGCGCGCGGCGGCGTCCGGGTCGCGGCGGCGACGAGCGCCGCGCGCACGACGTCGCGGACGGGGACGCCGTGCGCCGCGGCCGCGCGGCGGCAATCGTCGAACTCCGGCTTGAGCTGCGCGGGCCCGAGGCCGTCGCCTCCAGCCACCTTCACCGGGATGGCCCCGTACGCCGTGTCGACCGTCTCGAAGCGGCGCGCGCGCTCGACGCGAGCGACGGGCGTGAGGCGGACGCCGAGCGTGGTGCTCTCGCGCAAGATCGCGCGCGACACCGCGTCGCCCGCCGAGCGCGCCGCGATGGCGGCGAGGACGAGGCCGGGGCGGCCCTTCTTCATCGTCACTGGCGACGCCCACGCGTCGACCGCGCCCGCCTCGAGCGCGGCCTCGATGCACGCGCCGACGATCTCGCCGGTGGCGTCGTCCAGGTTCGCCTCGATGACGAGGTGCGTCTCGCCCTGGGCCCGGCGACGCGTCGCCCGCTCCCCGAGCACGGCGCGGAGGAGGTTCGGTCGATCGGGGAGCACCGCCGTGCCCGCGCCCCACCCGGTACGGATAGGGCTGAGGGACGGCCAGCGCACCGACCTCGCCGCGAGCGCGCCGCAGATGGCGGCCCCGGTCGGCGTGACGAACTCGAAGTCGAGGCCGCCGTCGTAGGTGTCGAGCCCCGCGAGGCACTCCACCGTCGCCGGGGGCGGCAGCGGCAAGATCCCGTGGCGAGCCTTGACGAACCCGCGGCCGAGCGGCAGCGGAGAGACCTCGATCTCGGCGCCGATCCAGTCGATCGCGGCGGCGGCGCCGACGACGTCGACGATGGCGTCGACCGCGCCGACCTCGTGGAAGTGCACGTCGTCGATCGTCGAGCGGTGCACCGTCGCCTCCGCCTGCGCGAGCCGCTCGAAGACGAGGAGCGCGCGCTCCTTGATCGAGGGAGCCATGGCGGCGGCGCGGAGCATCGCCTTGATGGACCCGTGCGTCCGCTCCGGCTGGCGGCCCTCGACGTGCACGTCGAAGCGCGCCGCGGCGATGCCGCTCCGCTCCACCCGCTCGACGTGGACGTGGTAGCCGCGGAGGCCGAGCGCCTCCACCGGCGCGAGGACCTCGCGCAAGGGCACCCCGAGGTCGAGCAGCGCGGCGATGGTCATGTCACCGGCGATCCCGCTCGGCGCGTCGAGGAAGAGGACCTTCCCCTCCCCCGCCCCACGCCGCAGCCCCTCCCGCTCCACGAACCCGCCGTGCGAGTGCCCGTGCTCATGCCCGTGCTCGTGCGAGTGCCCGTGCTCATGCCCGTGCCCGTGCCCGTGCCCGTGCCCGTGCCCGTGCGAGTGCCCATTCTCGTGCTCGTGCTCGTGCTCGTGCTCGTGCCCATGCTCGTGCGAGTGCGAGTGCGAGTGCGAGTGCGACTGCCCGGCGTGCGAGTGCGCCGCCCCCCGCCCCCGCCGCGCAGCCTTCCCGGGAGCCGGCCCCGGACTCGCCGTCTTCGCCGTCCCCCTCGCCTTCACCGCCTGCGTCTTCGCCTTCCGCGTCTTCGCCGCGCTCATGGCGCCCCCGCCCCTCCCGACGCCGCCATCCGGCCCGCGGCCCGCATGAAGCGCGCCGCGGCGAACGCCGCGCCGAAGCCGTTGTCGATGTTGCACACCAGCACGCCGGAGGCGCAGCTCGTGAGCGCGCAGAACATCGCGGTGAAGCCCGACAGCGCAGCGCCGTAGCCGCAGTTGACGGGCACGGCGATCACCGGCACGTCGACGAGGCCGCCGACCGCGGTGGGGAGCGCCCCCTCCATGCCCGCGACGACGATGACGACGCTCGCCTTCTCGAGCGCGCTCTTGCGGTTCAGCAGGCGGTGGATGCCGGCGACGCCGACGTCGTAGGTCCGCTCGAAGGGGACGCCGAGCATCCGCATCGTCTCCGCGCACTCCTCGGCGACCGCGAGGTCGCTCGTGCCGGCGGTGACGAGGGCCGCGGGGACCTTCGAGAGCGGGGGGATGGGCGCCTGCTCGATCGTCCCCACGCGTGCACTCTGCATGTATCGGAACGCCGGCAGCGCTGCCTGGATCGCCTCGACCTTCTGCGCGTCGAGCCGGGTCACGAGCACGTTGCCGCCGTCGCGCGACAGCTCGCGGGCGATGCCCACGATCTGCTCGGCGCTCTTGCCCTCGCCGTAGATGACCTCGGGGACGCCCTGCCGGAGCGCGCGGTGGTGATCGACCAGGGCGTAGCCGAGGTCGGCGAAGGGCATGTGCCTGAGCGCCGCCACCGCGTCGTCGACCCCGGTCCCGCCCGCCCGCACTTGCTCGAGCAGCTCTCTCAGCTTCGCCGCGTCCACGCGACCGCTTCTAGCATCCGCATCGGCCACATGCGAGGGGCTCCGCGCCGGCCTTCGGTCGCGCCGTCGGGCTGTGGTAGAGCCTTCCCCGTGCCGCTCGTGTTCGGACCGCTCGTCGGGCTTCTCGTGGGGATGAGCCTCGCGTGGGCGTCGCGCGAGACGCTCCCCCACGAGGGCGAGGCGCGGTCGCGCTGGCTCGTCCCCGTCGGCGGGCTCGCGCTCTTCGTCCACGCGCCGGTCCTCTCGTATTTCGCCGTCGCGTACGGCGACTGGGCGTGGCTCTACCTCGTGCCGGCGTCCCGCGTCCCCTCGGCGGTCGATCTCGTGCTCGTCCTCACGGGAGCGGCCGCGGTCCCGGGCGGCTTCGTCCTCGCGCGGCGCGCCGCGGCCGCGCGGCGCCCCGAGCGCTTCGCCGCGCTCGCGATCGCGCCGTCGCTCGCGCTCGTCGGCCTCGTGGCCGCGACCGCGCGGAGGCTCGCTGCGGCGGCGACCTACGCCCAGTTCCACGGCGACTTCGGCGTGCTC
>JAEUKG010000305.1 GCA_016794325.1 Myxococcales bacterium
CCCTCCCCTCCCCGCCGCCGCGCGCCCCGCGATCGCGAAGGAGACACCGATGCCGAACGCCGACGGATACATGTCGACGTCGGCGAAGATGTCGCTCGCCGACATCGCGCTCGCCCTCCGCGACGAGCAGGTGCAGGCCAAGATCGTGCACTACCGAGCCGATCTCGAGACCAACTCCGAGCTCGACGCGGTCACGGCGCAGGTGGTCCGCGAGCTCGAGGAGCTCCGCGCCAAGGTCCCGCAGGCCGCGGCGCCGCCGGTGCTCGACCGAGCCCAGCTCGAGATCGAGCTGATCCAGAGCCTGAAGGAGGGCCTCGGCCGCATCTTCCCGAAGGGCAAGCTCGCGATCTTCGCCGAGCGCAAGCTCGCCGAGGTCGCGAAGCGCTTCGCCCGCTTGTTCTTCGAGAGCGAGCTCCACGACAAGATCCGGGGCACGGCCGGCGAGACGAAGGCGATGCGGTTCCCCGAGCAGGTCCTCTACCACCTGCTGATGAAGAACCAGGAGCTGTTCCTGAAGCAGCTCGACGGCTTCGAGTACGCGTCCGACACCGTGAAGGCGCGCGCGCAGGCCGAGCTCGTCGACATCCTGAAGGGCCTACGCAACGACTTCCTCGCGCGCACGACGCCCGAGCTGAACCAGCTCGTGAAGTACCTGAACGAGGTGCTCTCCAAGTTCTTCACGGACGAGCTCCCGCAGTCGATCGGCGAGCTCGCGTGGGAGGTGGTCAAGGAGGCGCGCCTCGCCGACGCGCGCGACGCCACGTACAAGATCGACCGGAGCGCGTTCTTCCGCTTCCGGCAGGCGTTCGAGAAGCGCTTCCTCCAGCGGCTCGTCCCCTTCGCCGCCGACGAGATGCTGAAGCGCGTCCGCTCGAGCGACACCCCGTTCCGCGAAGAGACGATCCGCCTCGTCGCCGATCCCCACATCTTCAGCGAGCTGTGCGAGGTCTTCTGCGAGGCGATCTACGACATGCTCTACAACGACGGCTTCCTCGATCTGCCCAACGACTGGCGCGCGCGCGCGCAGCCGGGGAGCCCCTGACGTGCGCGTCGTCGTCGCGGCCGACGAGGCGCGGCCGGTCGTCGATCACGTCGCGCGCCACCTCGGCGAGCGCGGCCACGAGGCGCGGGTCTTGCCGGTGCAGCCGTGGGGCAAGGCGGCGCTCGCCGTCGCGCGCGCGGTCGCGCGCGGCGAGGCTGACTTCGGCGTCGTCTGCTGTTGGACCGGCACCGGCGTGACGATCGCCGCCAACAAGGTGCCGGGCGTGCGCGCCGCCCTCGTGGGCGACGCCGCGACCGCCGCCGGCGCTCGCCGCTGGAACGACGCCAACGTCCTCGGGTTGAGCCTGCGCACGCTCTCCGAGCCGGTCGCCACCGAGATCCTCGACGCGTGGCTCGGCGCGGCCTACGAAGGCAGCGAAGGCGAGAGCTTGGCCGACATCCGCGACGCCGAGCGCGGCGCGACGTAGGTTTTCGTCCCACACGCACGCGGCGCGTGGCGCGCCGCGTTTCGCTGGTACGATCGGCTCGATGAGGCGCGTGGGCTTGGTGATGCTCTTCGGCGCGCTCGGCGCTGCCGCCGCCACCGGCTCGTGCGGAGACGACACCGTCGTCCTCGTGCCGCCCGCCGACGCGACCGTCGCCGAGGCCGCGGCTGCTCCCGAGGCCGCGGCGCCCGACGCGAGCGAGGCCGGCGACGCGAGCGCGCTCGACGCGAGCGCGGAAGCGGGCGACGCGAGCCCTCCCGACGCCGACGCCGGCGAGCCGCCGGTGCGCTTCGCGGTCATCGGCGACTACGGCAGCGGAAGCGGCCGCGAGCTCGCGGTCGCGAACATGGTCCTCGCGTGGAAGCCCGACTTCATCGTGACCACCGGCGACAACAACTACGGCACGGCCGTCGACTCCTACGATCCGAACGTCGGCCAGTTCTACCACGAGTACATCGCGCCCTACGCCGGGGCCTACGGCGCCGGCGCCGCGAAGAACGCCTTCTTCCCCTGCATCGGCAACCACGACTGGGACATCGGCGGCGGGGTCCCCTACTTCGACTTCTTCGAGCTCCCGGGCAACGAGCGCTACTTCGAGCTCGTGAAGGGGCCGGCCCACTTCGTCTTCCTCGACAGCGACGCCCGTGAGCCCGACGGCAACACGTCGACGTCCGTCCAAGGCCAGTGGGCGGAGGCGGCGATCGGCGCCGCCTCCGAGCCCTTCACGTTCGTGGTGCTCCACCACCCCGCCTACACCTCGGGCTCGCGCACCCCGGTGATGGACTGGCCCTTCAAGACGTGGGGCGCGGACGCGGTGCTCACCGGCCACGTGCACAACTACGAGCGCCTCGTGAGCACCGACGGGCTCGTGTACTTCGTCAACGGTCAGGGCGGGCGCGACACCCACGCGTTCGGCGCCGTCCACCCCGCGAGCAAGCTCCGCTACAACACGCTCGACGGAGCCCAGCTCGTGACCGTCACGCGGGCGAAGGCCACGTTCCGGTACTACGCGGTCGACGGCTCCCTCATCGACGAATACGCCGTCGACCCGACGGGCGCGAGTGTTCCCCCCTGACACGGACCGCCCGTTCACACCGGGCATTTGTCGAACACTTTCGAGAGCTTGGCCATGTGAACGCGGGAGCGCTGCATGCCGTCACCGCGTCGTCCGTCCAACGAGGAGTCGGCGCGTTCGTGGAGCCTTTTCGTCGAGGTACGCGCCTTGCTCTCGCCACAGCCATCATGACCAAGACCCTGCGCACCGCCCTCTGCCTGCTCACCCTCACCGCCGCCGCTTCGGTGGCAGGTTCGGCCAGCGCCGACGCCCCCCCCGCCGCGACCAGCGATCCCGAGGTCGCCCGGCTCCTCAAGGAGGGGCACTCGCTCAAGTGGAACGCGGTCCCGGCCGGCGCTTCGGAGCGTCACGGCCACGGTGAGGTCCTCATCGGCGCGAGCAGCGACCGGGTGCGGCAGGTCGTGACGAACTTCTCGGGTTACAAGGACCTGATGCCCGACAAGTTCAACAACGCGCGCATCGTGGCGAAGGAGGGCTCGAGCACGGACGTCTACATGCAGATCCCGATGAAGGGCGCGCTCTTGCGCAGCCTCTCGGTGTGGCAGGTGCTCCGCTTCGGCCCCACCCGCGAGATCGCCCCTGGGGTCCAGCAGCTCGAGGGCACGTTCGTGCGCGGCAACAACGTGAAGAACGGCCACCTCCTCTTCACGTGGAAGGCCGTCAACGCCAACACCACCCTCCTCAAGGTCGACATCCTCATCACGCCCGGCTTGCCGGCGACCCAGTCGATGATCGACGAGGAGCTCCGCGACGCTGCGCGCCAAGCGGTGGACGCGGTCCACGATCGCGCCCAGGGCAACACCCAGACGGTGACGCAGATCTGATCAGCGGGCGAAGCGGTAGCGACCCTCGGTCGACCACCACTCGCGATAGCGCCCCTGCGACCGGTCCCGGTCTCGCTTCGAGGCCGCGGCGGCGAAGCCGAAGTCTTGCCGGGTGACCTCGACGAGCTCGTCCGCCGCGCCCCGAGCGGCGTCGACGTCCTCGGCCGAGAGCGCGTCGATGAGCCACTCGATGCGGTGGCGCCCGCCGTGGCTCTGCCAGAACGACCTCCACTTCCGCGCCTCGGGCCCGAGATCGCGGCGCGTGATCACGACGAGCGCCGCCTGGGCGGCGCTGCACACCTCGGCCGTTCCGTCGGCGAGGGCCTCGATCAACGCCGGCACGGCGAGGGCGTCGCGGATCTCGCCGAGCGCCCGCGTCGCGAGCACGCGGCGCCGGGTCTCCTCCTCGGGATCGCGGAGCACCCGCGCGAGCCGGTCGACCATCGCCGCGGAGTGGTGCTCGGCGACCGCCCGCGCCGCGGCGCGCGCCGCGCTGCGGACGCGCGCGTCTTCGTCGAA
Source organism: Myxococcales bacterium (assembly GCA_016794325.1). Taxonomy (GTDB): domain Bacteria; phylum Myxococcota_A; class Polyangia; order Polyangiales; family Polyangiaceae; genus SXNL01. Next base: position 3,906 of record JAEUKG010000305.1, read on the forward strand.
CACTCGGGCGCCGACCGGCTCCACCGCCTCCGCGTAGGGCAGCTCGACGACGAGCAGCGTCGCCCAGAAGCGCAGCGTCGCGTCGGGGTGTCCGACCATCTCGAGCACGAACGGCAGCGCGACCTTCCGCTGTCCCGCGATGAGCTTCATCAGCGGGCCGCAACGCGACGCGCGCGGCAGCGGCGGCGACTCGAGCATCCGGTCCTCGATCGTGATCGGGCCCGGGAAGCGCGTCATGATCGCCGGCATCGCGTGCTGTCCCGCGCGGAGGAGCTCCGACAGCGCGCGCTCGTCGTGCTCGTCGATGTAGCGCCCGACGAGCTTCGCGAAGTCGCTCGCCACGTCGACGATGACCGACGGCAGCACCGGCGGCATCATCTGCGAGCTCGGGGGTTTGTGCGGCGCCACCGACCGGTGGTCCGAGGACGGCGCGGGCCCGATGTTGTGCGAGTCCGCCGTGCGGAGGAGCGCGTGACGATGGCCCTCGGGGCGGGTGACCGGCGGCACGTCCGCGATCGAGATGCGCGGCGAGCTCGGATCGGGCGCCGCCGGCTCGGGCGTGGTGGGGGCCGGCGGATCGGGCTCCGTCGTGGGCTCGGCGTCGCCGCGATCGCCTTCGTCGACGATCTCGAGCTTGAGCCGAGGCCGACTCGACGAGGCCGCGCTCGACGAGGCCGCGCTCGACGAGGCCGCGCTCGACGCATCCGCGGCGTCGATCGGCGCGGCCGCGGGCTCGATCGGCGCGGCCGCGGGCTCGATCGGCGCGGCCGCGGGCTCCGGCTCAGGCGGCTCGGTGGGCGTGGGAGGCAAATCGCGCTCGGTCCGCGGCAAGAGGGCGTCGGCGCGAGACAGGGCCTCCTCGAGCGACGAGGGCGGCTCGAGCCGCGCCGCGGGCGACGCCTCGTAGGCGACCGGGGTCGCGAGCGTCGCCGGCAACCGCTCCTGCGCGCTCAGCGCGGGGTCGGAGCCGCGCTCCGCGGTCGGCAGCGGAGCGACCGGCGCGTCCACCACCGTCGGCGTGGCCTCCGGCGGCGACGAGCGCGCGAGCGCGACCTCGCGGATCGCGTCCAGAGAGACCGCCTGCCCGACCGCGACCGCGATGTCGGCGGGGGGCGCCGAACGACCGCCGGGGCTCTGCGGCGGAGACGACGGCGCGACGGACGCTTCGACCGGCGGCGCCGGCTCGCGCGCCACCCGCGGCTCGCGCGCCGCCGGCGCTTCGCGCACGGCCGGAGCTTCGCGCGCGGCGGGTGCGACGGGCGCCGGCGGGGCCGCGGCGGGCGCCGACTTGGCGCGCTTCTTCTTGGCGACGATGACGCGCTCGAACGCCGCGCCCGCGAGCCCGGCGAACCACGTCGCCTCGCGCACGCTCTCGGCATCGACGCCGCCCTCGCCGCCGTCACCCACCAGGAGCGCGACCACTCGGCCGCGGACCACGAGCGGCGCGACCAAGATCCCGGATCGGCCCTCGATGCCGAGGTCTTTCGTCCACACGCCGTCGAGGCCGTCGCCCTCGGGGCGGCCGGACACCGGCAACCGCGACGAGCGGGCAGAGGCGAGCATGCTGGGCATGTCGAGCGGGATACCGATCTCCACGATGCGCTCCCGCGACGCGCCGGCGCCGAACGCGTCCCAGCCCTCGGCGAGATCCCCCTGCACGATGAGGAGCGCGGTGTAGTCGAAATACTGGCGGCAGTACTCGAAGAAGAGGTCGAGGATCGCGTCGCGCTCCTCGGCCGCCTCCATCTCGTCCTGGGCCACGTCGGCCACGAGCGGGCCACGGCGCCGCCGGAGCGGGCGGAGCCTCGAGCCTCGCGGCGGGCGCGAAGCCGGCGACGCCGAAGGCGCGCGCGGAGCCGGCGGGCTCGAGGCGGGCGGCGCGGCCGCGGCGGCCGCGGCGCCGAGCGACTCGGCGGGCGTGAACCCGGTGGCCGCGGCCGGCGGCACCTCGACCGACGGGACGCGAACCTCGGGGACCGAACGCCGCGCGGTGAGGTGCACGACGGGCAAGCTCTGCGCTCCCGGCAGATCGCTCGGTGGGCGCGGTGGTTGGCGCACCGCCGGCGGATCGCGCAAGAGCGGCGGCATGCTGTTCGGCACGCGCGCCTCGGTGCCCGCGAGGCGCGCGAGGAGCCGCTCGAACCGGCGCTCGAGCGGCGCGCCGTAGGCGCGCGCGATCGCCTCGCGCACGCGCACGTGAGGGGCGACCCGCTGCGCCACCGGCAGCGAGAGCGCGAACGAGAGCTCCTGCTCCACCTCGAGCGGGAGCGGCTCGCTCACCGCGACCGTCACCCCCGCCCGATCCACCGACAGCGGCACGAGGTTCTTCTGCACGCAGAGCTCGGCGGGGACGATCGCGCGGGCGTCGGCCGGCGGCGACGGCAGCGGCCCCGGCGGCGCCGCCTGCATCCCGTACGACTCGGCGAGGAGCTCGGTGAGGTGCGCCTCGTTCACGGTCGCGACCTCGAGGAGGTTCGTGACGAGATCGCCGCCGTAGAGCACCTGGCGCGCGAGCGCCTCCTCGACCTCGCGGATCGTGGCGATCTCGCGCTGGACGATGAGGGAGCTCAGGGACATGCACGGGAAACTATAGAGGATTCCGCTCCGAGCCGTCCGGCTCTTTTTGCCACCCGCGGCCCCGCGATCCCCCGGACGAACGGGCCCGGCTGCCGGCGCGGACGACCGCTCAGCTCTGGCCGAGCGCGGCGCCGTCGAAGCGCTGCGCGAGCGCCTCGACCAGCCCCTCCCGGGTGTGGGGCTCGGCCTCGACATCCACGCGTAGACCGAGCGCGCGCGCCCGCTCCGAGGTGACCGGGCCGATGGTCGCGACGACCGCGCGACCGGCGAGCGCCGCGACGTCGCCCCCCGCGGCCGCGAGCGACGAGGCGAAGCTCTCGACCGTGCTCGGGGACGTGAAGGTGAGCGCGTCGATCGCCCCCGACTCGAGCTCGCCCGCGAGCGCCGCGACGTCGCGCGCGGCCGCGGGTCTGGTCTCGTAGGCCGCGACGACGTCGACCTCGCAGCCGGCCGCGCGGAGCGCGTCGGGGACGACGTCGCGCGCGACGAGCGCCCGCGCGAGGAGGACCCGCCCGCCGCCGGCGGCGATCGCGGCGACGAGCTCCTCGGCGAGCGACTCTCCGACGAAGCGCGCCGGCACGAGATCGGCGCGCACGCCGCGCTCGGCGAGCGCGCGGGCGGTCGCGGGGCCGATCGCGGCGACGCGCGCCGCGCCGAACGCCCGCGCGTCGGCGCCGACCTCGTCGAGGGCGGCGAAGAAGCGCCGCGCGCCGTTCTGGCTGGTGAAGACCACCCACCGGTAGCCGCCGACCTCCCGCGCGGCCCGGAGCAGCCGGGCCCGGTCGGGGGCGTCGGCGATGGTGATGGTTGGAAAATGCACGCATCTCGCGCCGAGCTCCTCGAGCGCGACCGCGAGATCCGCGGCCTGCTCCGCCGCTCGGGTGATCACGACGCGGCGCCCGAAGAGCGGGAGCGCCTCGAACCACCGCAAGGCCGGCTGCGCGACCGCCCGCGCCCCGATCGCGAGGAGGACACGCGGGCCCGCGAACGACGGCGCCGCGAGCCTGCCGAGCGTCGTCGCTTCGCGGCGCTGCGTGGGGAGCGCGGCGTCGACCAAGGCCACCGCCGGAGTGTCGGGCGACAGGCCCGCGTGGACGAGGCTTCGGGAGGCCTCGGCCACGGCGGCGACGTCGCAGTCGAGGACGAGCACGTCGGCCGCGTGCGCGACCGAGGGCCACGCGAAGAGCCCCTCGTGCCCGGCGCACACCCGCAGCGCGGCGACGCTCGGCGACGCGTCGGTCGGGCGCGAGAGGACGACGCCGCCGTGGCTCCCGGCGACGACGAGCGGAGCGAGGCCCGGCACCACCCGCGCCCCCACGCCCAGGCGCGCGAGCGCGTCGACCTCCTCCACGAGGCGGCCGAAGACGACGCCGTCGCCCTCGAGCGCCCGCACCACCACCGCCCCCGGCGCCGCGCGATCGGCGAGCGCGCGCGCGACCGCCTCCGCCGACGCGGCCCCCGACACCACCACCCGGTCGCTCGCGGGCGCGAGCTCGGCCACGAGCTCGGCCGACCGCCCCTCGTCGACCACCACCGCGCGCGCGCTCGCGAGCGCCTCCGCCGCGCGCACCGTGATCGAGCGCGGATCGCCCGGCCCCAAGCCGACGAAGGTGACTACTGCGGGGCGCACGTCGACACCCCGGCGCCGACGATCACGCTCGGCCAGCTGCCGACGGCAGTGACCGAGCCGTCGGCGGGCCGGAAGCGCGTGACGGTCGAGCCGCCGCCGGGCGCGGTGAACAGGTAGAAGTCTCCGCCCCAGAACGCGAACGCCCAGCCCTGCCCCTGCTCCACCGTCGGCAGGGCGCTCTCGGCGACGACGCGCGCGTTCGTCTTGTCGATCTGCCCGACGAAGGACCCGGGCTTGTCGAACTTCGTGTAGAATGCAAACAAATTGCCGTCGCCGGTGCCGGTGAGCTCGGCCCGATCGATCGACGGGAAGAAGTCCCGGATCGCGGTCAGCTTGAAGGTCGTGGTGTCGATGCGAGCGAGCCCGCTCGCGCTCGACCCCTGGCCGTCGCCGGCGACGACGAGCGACTCCGCCGGCCCGAGGCCCTCGGTCGAGAACCCCATGCCGAACGTCTGGAAGCCGGATTGCCCCGAGACGTACGTGGTCTTCACGCAAGCCCCGGTGGCGGTGCTGACGCGGAAGAGCGACCCGTCGCTGCAGACGACGAACGCCGTCCCCTCGCGATCGACCGCCATCGAGAATGGCGTCGCGGTCGTGCTCGCCGGGCATGCGAGGATGCCGATGGTCCGGAACGCCCCCGAGGGCGGGTTGTAGCTCATGAGCTCGTTGTCCTCGGTGACGAGGTACACGAGCGTCGAGTCGGCGTCGGGGCAGTCGTCGCGGGA
>JAEUKG010000728.1 GCA_016794325.1 Myxococcales bacterium
GAGTCCGCCCGCGATCCCGAGCGCCCCGGCCACGCACGCGCGTCGTCGGGCCCGACGCGGCTCCTCGTGCAGCCGGGCTACCGCTTCGGCGTCGTCGACGCGCTCTTCACGAACTTCCATCTCCCGCGCTCGACCCTCCTCGCGCTCGTGTGCGCCTTCGGAGGGACAGCCCGCGTCCTTTCGGCGTATCGTCACGCCGTGAGCCGCCGCTACCGCTTCACGTCCTACGGGGACGCCATGTTCCTCACCGCTCGCGAGGAGCCGTGAGCGCCGCCCGCCTCACCGTCACGCACACCGACGGCCACGCGCGCACGGGCAAGCTCGAGCTCGCCCACGCGACGGTGGAGCTCCCGACGTTCATGCCGGTGGGGACGCAGGGCAGCGTGAAGGCGCTCTCGGCCGCCGAGGTCGCGTCGACCGGCGCGCAGATCGTCCTCGGCAACACGTACCACCTGTGGCTGCGGCCCGGCGAAGAGCGGGTGCGCGCGCTCGGCGGCCTCCGCGGCTTCATGAAGTGGCCGCACGCGACGCTCACCGACTCGGGCGGCTTCCAGGCGTTTTCGCTCGCCCAGGAGCGCCTCGGCCCGTCGCTGGTGAAGCTCAGCGAGGAGGGCGTCGCGTTCCGTTCCCACCTCGACGGCGAGAAGAAGTTCCTGTCTCCCGAGGTCGCGGTGCGCGTGCAGGCCGCCCTCGGGTCCGACATCCAGATGCAGCTCGACGTCTGCCCGCCGGGCGACGCCGCGCGGCCCGCGATCGAGGCGGCGGTGAAGCAGACCACGCGCTGGGCGCGCCGCGCGCTCGCGACCCCGCGCGCCGAAGGTCAGGCCCTCTTCGGGATCGTCCAAGGCGGCACCCACGCCGATCTCCGCGTCGCCCACGCCGACGAGCTCGCCGCCCTCGAGCCGCGCTTCGACGGGCTCGCCCTCGGGGGCTTCTCGGTGGGCGAGCCGATCCCCGCGATGTACGAGACGCTCGACCTCGTCGCCCACAAGCTCGACCCGTCGCGCGCGCGCTACCTCATGGGCGTCGGCACGCCCGAAGACCTCCTCACGGCCATCGGCTGCGGCGTCGACATGTTCGACTGCGTGCTGCCGACCCGCAACGCGCGCAACGGCCAGGCCATCACCCGCAACGGCCGCGTCGTCATCAAGCAGGCTCGCTACAAGGACGACCCGTCGCCGATCGATCCCGAGTGCGGCTGCGAGTGCTGCGCGTCGGGATACGCGCGCGCGTACCTGAGACACTTGTATCTTGCAGGCGAAATCCTCGTCCTGCGCCTCTTCTCGCTGCACAACCTCTGGTTCTACGCCGAGCTCATGCGGGGCGCGCGAAATGCCATTTCGCAAGGGACATTCAACACTTACAAGCGCGACACCCTCGCGCGGATGGCGTCGACGAAGGGTGACGCCGGCCGCGAGCCGCGGTAGGATCGACGCGGGGCCGGCGTCATCAACGCCCCCTCCTCATGGCCGAACAGAGACCGAAAGCGCCGCTCGGGAAGATCCTCCTCCGACGCAAGGCCGTCACGCCCGAGGCGCTCGACAAGGCGCTCGAGGCGCAGAAGCTCGACCGGCGCCCCCTCGCGTCGGCGCTCATCGAGGACGGCATCGTGTCGGAGGCCGAGGCGCTCAAGGCGCTGTCGGAGCAGCACGGCGTGCCCGGCATCGATCTGTCGCAGGTGGCGGTCGCCACCGTGGATCTCGATCTCGTGCCCCGCGAGGTCGCCGAGGCCCAGCGCATCCTCCCGGTGCTCGTCCGCGACGACAAGCTGTTCCTCGCGATGGTGGACCCGGCCGACCGCCGCGTGATCGACGAGCTCGAGTTCGTCACCGGCCGCCGCGTCTTCCCGTACGTCGCCCTCGCGAAGGCGCTCGAGCACACGATCGCCGCCGCCTACGATCGCAAGGACGCGGGCGAGGACTACTACCTCGGCCCTCACGTCCCCAAGGCCACGCTCGAGAACCTGGGCATCCAGTCCCAGCCCGATCCCTCGCTGCCGCCGCCGCCCCCGTCGCCGAGCGATCGGCCGACGCCGGTGGTGCAGGCCCCCGAGATGCCGGCGATGCCCTCCGAGCGGCCCACCTCCCCGGGCGTGGCCGCGGACTCCCCCGCCGCCGTCGTCTACGAGAAGCTCGAGCGAGGCCAGCTCAAACAGACGGGCGAGTTCGGCAGCGACGTCCGCGAGGAGCTGTCCCGCGTCGCGCGCCTGCCCGAGGCGCCCCCCGTGCCCTCGAACGCCGCCTCCAAGCTGATCCTCGTCGTGGACGACGAGAACGAGATCCGCGGACTGGTCAAGCGCATCCTCGAGGGCCAAGGGCACCGCGTCATCGAGGCCGACCGCGGCCTCCTCGCGCTCCACCTCGTGAAGGAGCAGAACCCCGACGTCATCGTGCTCGACGCGATGCTCCCCGAGGTCCACGGCTTCGACATCGCGCGACGGATCAAGACGAGCGAGCGCTACAAGGGTATCCCGATCATCATGATCAGCGCGATGCACAAGGGCTGGCGCATCGCGAAGGACATGAAGGAGGCCTACGGGATCGAGGAGTACCTCGAGAAGCCGTTCAAGATGCAGGACCTCCTCGCCGCGATCGCCCGCGCCGTCGCCCAGACGGCGGGACCCACGCGCGGCCCCGACGAGATCAGCGCCGAGGCCCGCTCGATGCTCGACAAGAGCGTCGAGCTCTATCAGAAGGGCGACATCGACGGCGCGATCGGCCTCCTCCGCCACGGCATCAAGCTCGACCCGCTCGCCTACCGGCTGCGCTACCACCTCGGGCTCCTGTACTTCAAACACGGGCAGCTCTACGACGGCATCTCGGAGCTCGAACAGGCGGTGGAGCTGAACCCGTCGTCGTACCCGGCGCTCCGCAACCTGGCGATCCTCTACGAGCGCGCCGGCTTCAAGAACAAGGCAGTGGAAATGTGGGAAAGGTGCGCGCAAGTCGCACCCGACGACAAGACCCGCGATCAGATCCGGGGGCACATCCTGGACTTCATCTGATCCGTCGCCCGCGGCCCGGCGCTGCGAGCCGCGGCTCGGGTCCGATCGCGCTGGCGATTTGGCAAAAACCTCCAAACCGCACTGCACCTTGCACGTCAGAACAGGTACGATGTCGAGGAACGGGTCAGCGTGAAGTTTCTCTGCGACAACTGCAAGGCCAAGTACCAGATCTCCGACGACAAGGTCGCCGGCAAGACGGTACGCATGAAGTGCCGCAAGTGCGGCCACCAGATCGAGGTGAAGTCGGAGGTCACCGAGACGAGCGTCTCGCTGCCCCCGCCCGGCGCCCCCGCGGCGCCCGCCCCCGCCGCCGGCGCGCCTCGGAAGCTGGCGACGAGCCTGTCGCAGACCAAGCCCCAGCGCCTCGCCCACTCGGAGCCGCCGCCCGCGTCGGGCGCGCTCGCCGGCGCGTTCCAGCGCTCGGTCCAAGACAGCGCGATCCCCAAGGAGCCGCCCTCGGCGCTCGACCTCCTCGACATGTCGCTCACCGAAGAGTGGTACGCCGCCATCAACGGCGTGCCCGTCGGTCCGATCCGCATGGCGGAGCTGAAGCGAAAGGTCGCGACCGGCACCGTCACCGAGGACTCGCTGGTGTGGCAAGAGGGCTTCGAGGAGTGGCGGCCCGTCCGCACGATCCCCGAGCTCGCCCGCATCGTGCGCGAGGGCCAGCACCGGCCGTCGCTCGCGACGCCGCCGCCGCCCAACACGTCCGAGGCGCGATCGAGCGTCTTGCCGCCCGCCGCGGCGCCGCCGCAAGCGCACGCGCAGCCGGCGATGCGCACCGAGCCGGCCCGCACCGCGCCCGCGGCGCAGCAGCCGCAGCCCGGCCAGAAGCCGCTCGCTCCCGCCGCCGCCGCGCGCGCGCCGCAGGTGGCCGCGCGCAGCAAC
>JAEUKG010000752.1 GCA_016794325.1 Myxococcales bacterium
TCATGGCCCGCACCGGCCCGCCCTCGCGCGGGCGCCGGTGGATGCCGCCGGCGCTCGTGGCGCAGCGCCCGAAGCCCACCGGATCCACCACCTCGCCGACGCGCGGCGCCTTGTCGAGCCGCGCGGTCATCGTGGGGAGGCCGACGAGCTTGCGCGAGAGCACGAGCACCGCGAGGTCCCCCGCGCCGCCGCTCTCGCCGCACGGCGGGGTCACGATCGCGCGCGGCTTCACCTCACCCCAAGCGAGGTAGTCGCCGCCGAGCTCGATCTTGAGCTGCGCGGGGTCGAGCTTCTTCGCCGAGAAGCCTCCGCCCTTGGTGCGCTCGACCACGCAGTGGTGCGCGGTGAGCACGAGGTCGTCCTCGATCACCGTCCCCGTGCACGTCATCGAGGGGCCGACGATGCGCACGACCGCGTCCTCGGCGGTCGCGAGCGCGAACGGGGGCGTGAAGAAGCGGCTCTGCGGCTGCGCCCCCTCGCCGTCGTCGCGGTGGGCGGCGGGGCGCACCGGGGACTTGGTCGACACCGGCTTGAGCGAGCAGCCCGCCGAGGCGGCGAGCACGGGGAAGAGCGACGCGGCGATGAGGGTTTTGGCGGAAGCTCCCACGAAGCCTCGAACGAGCAGGGGTTGGACGGCGGGCTCATGCCGCTCGGCGCTATGCCGATGCGGTCAGCGCAGCGACAGACCCACTTGCCGGGTGGCGTTGTGGTAGGCGAGCGCGCTCTTTTCGGGGTGAGCCTGCGCGTCCTCCACCCCGAGCTGTACGAGCTCGTTGAGGATGTCGGCGCGGCGCGTAGCGGATGCGATGAGGTAGGACGAACATTTGGCTTCGGGCGCGGCGCACAGGTCGAGGACCTTGCGCTCGACCTGCAGCGCCTCGGCGGCGTGGCCCTGATCGATGAGGGCGCGGGCGTAGACGTGGAGCACCCGCGGCTCGCCCCGGACCTCCGGCGGCGCGGACTCCACCACCTGCACCGCCATGCCGGGGGCGTGGGCGTCGAGGTAGCTCTGGGCGAGGGCGGCGAGGCGAGCGGGGTCGCGGGGCGCGGTGGCGGCGCTGTCTTCGGCGGCGCGGACGCGGTCCGCGTGCGCCTCCGAGACCAGCGGCTTCTCGCGCTGCGTGCCGGTCGCGACCCAGAGGGCCGTCACCGCACCGAGCACCGCGAGGTTCCACGCCTTCATCCCCATCCGCTTCGCCTTCTCCTCCGGCCGTCGAGTCGGCCGTCTTCGTTGGACGGGGAGCCACCCCCGTTCGCTCAGGACCTAGTGTCGCACAAACGGATGACGTCGCCACGCCGTCCGGGGCCAGAGCAGCCAGACAGCGGGCGGGGGAAGAAGTTCCGAAGCGGACGAAAAAAAAGAAGCGGACAGCTCGGGTCGCCGCTTGGGTGGCTCGTCCCCGCGCTTTCGTGCGGAGAATCACCCCCCGAAACCGGGGCTTACCGAAGCGGAGACCTGCGCCGTCGACCTTCGCAGACACAGGACGGACGACCGTCTTGGGTGAAAAGTTCGGCGCGGCAGTCGTTCGGTGGGTGGCGCACCCACATCCGCTCCTCCCCTCAGCGCTTGCCCCCAGCGCTCGCCCCCCAGCGCTTGCCCCCTCAGCGCTTGGAAGAGCCGAGCGCGTCGAGGAAGAAGTCGCCCACCGCCCGCGTGCCGAGCGCGCCGCCGACGTCGCGGGTGCACTTCTTCTCGCGGACGGCGCGGGTCGCGACGGCCTCGATCCGGGCCTCCTCTTCGGGATAGCCGAGGTGGGTCATCATCATGCCGACGGTGAGGAACGACGCGATGGGGTTCGCGACGTCTTTGCCCGCGAGCGGCGGCGCCGAGCCGTGCACGGGCTCGAACATCGCGACGCGCGACGGGTCGCTCGCGTGGACGTTGGCGCTCGCCGCCATGCCGAGGCCACCCTGCAGGCCCGCGCCGAGGTCGGTCACGATGTCGCCGAAGAGGTTGCAGGTGACGATGACCTCGAACGGCGACGGGTCTTGCACCATGTAGAGGCACAGCGCGTCGACGTAGACGTGCTTCGCCTCGACGCCGGGGTACTCCTTCGCGACCTCGAAGAAGCAGCGGTACCAGAGCTCGTGGGCGTGCTTCATCGCGTTCGACTTGTCGGCGAGGTGCACCGTCTTCTTGCCGTGTTTCTTCGCGTGCTCGAAGCCGGCGCGGATGAGGCGCTCGACGCCCTTCCTGGTGTTCACGTCCTCGTTGATGGCGATCTCGTCGGGGGTGCCGCGCTTGAACTGCCCGCCCATCCCGACGTAGATGCCCTCGGTGTTCTCGCGGAAGACGACGCAGTCGACGTCCTTGGCGGTGCGGCCGCGGAGGGGGACGAGCGAGTCGTCGAGCGCCTTCACCGGGCGGACGTTGGCGTAGAGGTCGAGGCCGAAGCGGAGGCCGAAGAGGATGTCGCGCGCGTGCTCGAGGCCGGGGACCCGCGGATCGCCGAGCGCGCCGAGCAACACCGCGCGCGCCTCGCCGGCGATGCGCGCCGCGATCTCCTTGGGGTAGGTCGTGCCGTCCTTGAGGTACCGATCGGCCCCGAGGTCGAGATCCCAGAGCGTGATCGGCACCCCGCGCTCCGCGCGGTAGTGCTCGAGCAGGCGTCGCGCCTGAGCGACGACCTCGACCCCGATTCCGTCCCCCGGGATGAGCGCGATGAGCTTGTCGGCCATGGCGCTGGAGCTTAGCGCGGTTCGCCGGGGCGGTGCGCGGCGACGACGGCCGGGGCCGGCGAAGCGTGGTACGTTTCTCCCCATGCGCCGCGCGCTCGCCGCGGCGGCGGTGCTCGGCGCCGCTGCCCTCTCGACGTGCTCGCCGTTCACCGCCGATGGCGGGGGCGGTGGCGGTGGCGCCGACGCGTCGCCCGAGGGAGCGGTCGGGGTGGGGTCGGACGGCGGCGGGAGCGACATCCTCTCGCGGTCGGATCCCGGCTGCCCCGGGCCTGGCCGGGGCCCGGCGATGGCGCGCGTGGGCAACGTCTGCATCGACCGCACCGAGGTCAGCAACGCGCACTACCTCGCGTTCTTGAACGACAAGGCCAAGTCGACGGCGGGGCTCCCCGCGCCGTGCACCAACCACACGCCGACCGCGGGCTCGACGGTCCCGGGCGCATGTCCGAGCAAGGCTCGGGCGGACGGCCGATTCCCCGTCTCGTGCGTGACCTTCTGCGACGCGACGGCGTTCTGCCGATGGTCGGGCAGGCGGCTCTGCGGAGCGCTCGGCAGCGGAGACCGCGTGAGCCCCGCCGCCAACATCGGCTACAGCGTCGACGAGTGGACCCACGCCTGCGGCGCCGCCAAGGGAGACCTCTACGCGGGCGGCGGCAAGCCCTCCAACGCGTGCGCGCTCTCGCTCGACGAGCTCCCCGATGGCTTCGTGCCCTACGGCGCGCACGAGGTCGACCTGAAGCGGTGCGAGGGTCCGGCCGGCGTCTTCGACCTCGCCGGGAACGTGTCGGAGTGGGTCAACGCCTGCAACACCGACAACACGAAGTGCCGCGTCGCCGGCGAGAGCTACTCGTGGGCGGACCCCGACGATCCGGGCCGCTGCACGTACGCGGACGACGACCCGCCGCTGGCGGTCTACACCGATCTCGGCTTTCGTTGCTGCGCGACGCCGAACTGAGACCGCCGCCCGATCACGTCCCGTACTTCTGCCGGAAGTGCGCCTGGATGCGGGCGAAGCGCGCGTGGAGCTCGGCGTCGTTCTCGTCGACGCTCCGCGTGAGGCGCTCGAGCCACCAGAAGCGGACGTGGCTCCACGCCACGTCGTTCAGCGCGAAGTGCGCGAGCACCTCGCGCGCGTCGAGCCCGCGCTGCGCCGCCGCGCGCTGGGCCTCGACGATCTCGAGGTAGCGCTCGAGCGGCACCGGCGCCGGGGCGTCGAGGAGCGCCGACGCCTTGATGCGCGCCACCGCGGCCGCGTCGCCCCACTTCGCCGCGGCCTCGGCCGTGCGCAGGTACGCCGCGACCGACGCCTGCACGTCGCGGAAGTGCGACTCGCCCTTCAGCCCGTAGTGATCGAAGAGCCGCGCCTGCACGTCGGGCTGCGCGGCCGCGCGCTCCACCAGGTGCTCGCCCAGGAACCATCCGCGGAGATCGGCGCTCGGATCGAAGAGGCCGAGGTCGAGGATGGTCGCGGGGCGGACCCCGAGCGGCGGCGTCGGCGCGGCGGCGGAGAGGGGCAGCGTCTGCATGCCCATCCCCTTTGCAGGACCGAGACCAGGGACGAGCGCTGTCATTTCGCGCACTTACGCATTGGGCTGGCGGCAAGCGGTTGCCGGTCCCGGCAACGGCTCGCCGGCGCCCCGTCCCGCGGCGCAGCCCCTCGGGGCCTTCGGCTCAGCCAGCCTTGGGGAAGCGGCTCGACGCCGGCGGAACCAGCTGCGCGCTCACGCGGCTCACCGCGAGCTCGATCGCTCGGAACATCGAGGCGTCTCGCCCTTCCGCGGACTGCACCTCGCCCGCCGTGGTGCGGAGCACCGCTCGGCACGAGGTCGTCCCCGCGACGCTCGTGAAGGCCAGCGAGAGGCTCTCCACGCGTGAGGCGCGGGCTCCTAGGCAGACGCGCGCTCGCTCACGGGTGAAGTCTGCGACGAACGGCGGCGTCGGGCTCATCTGGATGTCGATGCGCATGCCTCATGATGAACCGGGCGCACTCGTCGGTCGAATAGGTAGTTACGACGTGATATATCGATAAAATCGATATGACGGAGCCGTGGCTGAACTACCAGCACCTCTTCTACTTCTGGACGGTCGCGCGGGAGGGCGGCGTGTCGCGCGCCGCGCGGCGGCTGCGGCTCGCGCAGCCGACGGTGAGCGGTCAGGTCCACGCGCTCGAGCGCGCGCTGGGGGTGAAGCTCCTCGAGCGCGCCGGCCGCGGGGTGGCGGTGACGGAGGACGGTCGCGCGGTGATGCGCCACGCGGAGGCGATCTTCTCCGAGGGGCGCGCGCTCCTCGATGGCCTCTCCGGGCGGGAGGCGGCGCGGCCGCTCGTGCTCACGGTGGGCGTCGCCGAGACCCTGCCGAAGATCCTCGCGTATCGGGCGCTCGAAGCGCCGCTCCGCATCGGCGCGTCCACGCGCCTGGTGTGCCGCGAGGACCGGCCCGAGCGCCTGCTCGCGGACCTCGCCCTCGGGGAGGTCGACGTCGTGCTCTCCGATCAGAGCACGCCGCCGGGCTCACGGGTGCGCGCGTTCGACCACCTCCTCGGGGAGAGCGGCGTCACGCTGTTCGCTGCGCCCGCCCTCGCGCGCAGGCTCGCGCGCGGCTTCCCTGGCTCGCTCGACGGCGCGCCGGTGCTCCTGCCGACCGACGACGCGGCCGTCCGACGCCCCCTCGAAGCCTGGTTCGAGTCGGTGGGAGCGCGGCCTCGGATCGTCGCCGAGGTCGAGGACGGCGCGCTCATGAAGATGTTCGGAGCCGGGGGCGCCGGGGTCTTCCCTGGCCCCAGCGTCTGCTCCGCCGACATCGTCGCGCGGTACGGCGTCCGCCCGCTGGGCGAGGTGCGCGGCGTCCGCGAGAGAGTCTTCGCCATCTCCGTCGAGCGCCGCCTCGCTCACCCGGGAGTGATCGCCATCACGCGCGAGGCCAAGCGACGCCTCTTCGGCCAAGCGGCGCCCGCGGCCCCGCGGTCGAAGCGTCGTCGAGCTTGAGCGCGCGCCGCGGCGACGCGCCCGCCGCTCACCGAAGCAGCGCCTCCGCCACCTCGCGCGCGCCCGGCACCCGCGGGACGTCGAGGTGCCGCCCGGCCACGTGCGCGAACGGATCGACGAGCGCGGTGCGGACGCCGGCGGCGCGCGCGCCGCGGATGTCGGTCGCGACCATGTCGCCGAGGTGGAGCGCTTGGTCCGGGCGCTTGCCGTAGAGGCGTAGCGCGTGCTCGAAGATGCGGGGGTCGGGCTTCTCGACGCCCACGAGCGCGCTGTCGACGATGGCGTCGAAGTGCGCGCGGATGCCGAGATCGACGAACAGCCGATCGAGCATCCCCTCCGAGTTCGAGACCACGACGACCCGGCCGCCGCGCGCGCGGAGCCCGTCGAGCGCCGCGCCGAGCCCGGCAGGGACGGCGCACCACAAATTGAGTGCACAATGCACAGGCCACACGTGCTCGAGGACGCGCGGCGCGAGCTCGCGCGGCATGCCCGCCTCGACGAGGATCGTGGCCACCATGCGGCCCCACCCCCGGGCGCCCGGGCGATCGGCGTTCGCCCACGCGACGTCGACGAGGGCGCCCGTCTCGGCGAGCCGCTTGGCGACCCCCTCGGACGCGACGAGGGCGTCCCCCGTCGTCGCGAAGCCGACCTCCCCCGCGAGGAGCGCGAGGCGCGCGTGCTCGAGGAAGATGACGGTGTTGCCGGCGTCGAGGAAGAGCGTGTCGACGCCGCGGATCAGATCGGGATCGATCCCCGCGGCGTCGACGCCGGGCGCCATCTCAGGCGAGGAGCTTGGCGGCCGGGACGTACTCGAGCTTGTGCGCCTGGGCGACGCCCTCGTAGGTCACCGCGCCCGCGTGGACGTTCACGCCCTTCATGAGCGCGCGGTCGGCCTTGCAGGCCGCCAAGAGCCCCTGCTCGGCGATCTTGATCGCGTAGCTCATCGTCGTGTTGGTGAGCGCCCAGGTGCTGGTCTGCGCGACCGCGCCCGGCATGTTGGCGACGCAGTAGTGCACGACGCCGTCGACCACGTAGGTCGGGTTGTCGTGGGTCGTGGGCCGGCAGGTCTCGATGCAGCCGCCCTGATCGACCGCGACGTCGACGACGACGGAGCCCGGCTCCATCTTCGCGATCATGTCCTTGGTCACGAGCTTCGGCGCGCGAGCGCCGGTGACGAGGACGCCGCCGACGACGAGGTCGGCGCGCGTGACGACCTGCTCGATGTTCGTGGGGTTCGAGTACAGCGTCTCGACGGCGCCGCCGAAGATGTCCTCGAGGTAGGCCATGGTCTCGGCGCGGACGTCCAGCACCGTCACCTGCGCGCCCATGCCGATGGCGATCGTCGCCGCGTTGCGGCCGACGACGCCGCCGCCGAGGATGACGACGCGGCCGCGGCGGGTGCCGGGCACGCCGCCGAGGAGGACGCCCTTGCCGCCGTGCTCCTTCTCGAGGTGCGTCGCGCCGACCTGCACCGCCATGCGGCCGGCGACCTCGCTCATCGGGCGGAGGAGCGGGAGCGAGCCGTCGTCGAGCTCGATCGTCTCGTACGCGACGGCCGAGACCTTCTTCTCGACGAGCTTCTTGGTGAGCTCGGGCTCGGGCGCGAGGTGGAAATACGTGTAAACTACAAGGTTCTCGCGGAAGAAGCCGAACTCCGCGGGGAGCGGCTCCTTGACCTTGACCACCATGTCGGCGCCCCAGGCGTCGGCGGCGGTGGGGACGATGGTGCCGCCCTGCGCGACGTAGTCGGCGTCCTTGATGCCGCTGCCCTCGCCCGCGCCCTTCTCGACGAGCACCTTGTGACCGCGCGACGTGAGGCTACGCACGCCTGCGGGGGTCATTCCGACGCGGTACTCGCGGACCTTGATCTCCTTCGGCACTCCGATGATCACGATGGGCGCTCCTTGGCTGGATGGGGACGCGGTTCTAGCAAGGGCCAAGGCCCGGGGCTACAGCCTTTCGGACCGGCGGCGAGGGCTGCTAAGGGGGGTGGCGTGTACGCCGCGCTCCGCCCCCTCCTCTTCACCCTGCCCCCGGCCCAGGCGCACCGCGTCGCGATGCTCGCGCTCGCGCCGGTCGAGCGCTCGGCCCTGCTCGCCCGCACAGTGCGCGCGCTCCTCGGCGCGCCGAGCGACCGGCTGGCGGTGGACGCGATGGGGCTCCGCTTCCCCTCCCCGGTCGGGATCGCGGGCGGCTTCGACAAGAACGGCGACCGGCCGCGCGCCCTCGCGGCGCTCGGCTTCGGCTTCGTCGAGGTCGGCACGGTGACGGCCGAGGCCCAAGGCCCGAACCCGAGCCCGAACCTCTTCCGCCTCCCCGACGACCGCGCCCTCGTCAACCGCCTCGGCTTCCCGAACGAGGGGGCCGAGCGCGTCGCCGCGCGCCTCCGCGCGATGGGCGGGTCGCGCGGGATCGGCGTCCCGCTCGCGGTCTCGATCGGCAAGTCGCGCAGCGTGCCGCTCGCGCCCATCGACGCGGTGATTGCAGACTACATCCAGAGCTTCGACGCCGTGCGCTCGGTGGCGGACTTCGTCATCGTCAACGTCTCGTCGCCGAACACCAAGGGCCTGCGAGCGCTCCAAGACCCCGCCGCCGCGCGCGAGCTCCTCGGCGAGCTGGCGCGCCGCGCCAAAGACGCCCACCTGCCGCTCCTCCTGAAGATCGCGCCCGACCTCGACGAGCCCGACGTCGACGCGATCCTCGGCGTGGTCCGCGAGGTCCGCCTCCAGGGCGTGGTGTGCGCCAACACGTCGATCCGACGCGAGGGCCTCCGCACCTCCTCCGCCGAGGTGGAGCGAATCGGCGCCGGCGGGCTCTCGGGGCCCCCGCTCTACCCGCGCGCGCTCGACCTGGTGCGGCGCGCGCGCGCCGCCCTCGGCCCTCGGGCGACGGTGATCGGCGTCGGCGGCATCGAGCGCACGGCCCAGGTGCGCGAGATGCTCGAGGCCGGCGCCGACCTCGTGCAGATCTACACCGGCTTCATCTACGAGGGGCCGCTCCTGCCGACGCGCATCGCCCGCGAGCTCGGCGGGGCGCTCGAGCGCGAGGGCATCCACCGCGTCACCGCGCTCGGCGCCGCCGGCGAGACCGCCCTCGGCGCCCCTGGCCTCTCGCACTGAGCTCATC
>JAEUKG010000761.1 GCA_016794325.1 Myxococcales bacterium
GGCGAGAGCGGCGTCGGCAAGGAGCTCGTCGCGCAGGCGAGCCACACGCTCTCGGGGCGGAGCAAGGGCCCCTTCCGCGCCATCAACTGCGCGGCCCTTCCGCCGGCGCTGCTCGAGAGCGAGCTCTTCGGTCACAAGCGCGGCGCGTTCACCCACGCCCAACAAGACCGACTGGGATACTTTCGCGCGGCCGACGGCGGGACGCTCTTCCTCGACGAGATCGGGGAGATGCCGCTCGCGCAGCAGGTGGCGCTCCTGCGCGCGCTCCAAGAGGGGCGCGTCACGCCGGTCGGCGCCGAGGCGAGCGTGCCCGTCGACGTGCGCCTCGTGTGCGCCACCAACCGCGCGCTCGAGGCGGAGGTCGCCGCGGGCCGCTTCCGTCAGGATCTCTTCTTCCGGGTCGCCGTCCTGCGGGTGACGCTCCCTCCGCTCCGCGACCGCGGCGCCGACGTCCTGCGCCTCGCGAACGTGTTCTTGCGCGCGGCGGCGCGCGCCCGCGGGGCGCCGGAGCTCCGGTTCTCCGACGACGCGCTCGCGGCGCTCACCCGCGCTCGCTGGGAAGGGAACGTGCGCGAGCTCGAGGGGGCGGTGCAGGGTGCGGCGGCGATGGTGGAGGGCGGGGTCGTCTCCGCCCGCGATCTCGGCCTCGCCCACGATCTCGGCCTCGCCCAGGGAGCGGCGCCCGCGGCCGAGCGCGGCCCGGTGCGGCCGCTGTCGATGGCGCGCGACGAGTTCCTCCGCGCCTACGTGCGCGAAGTCGTCGAGCGCTTCGGGGGCAACCGCACCGCCGCCGCCGAAGCCCTCGTCGTCACCCCGCGCACCGTGTTCAAGTATCTCGAGGAGTGAGGGCCGTCATTTCGGGGCGGGCCCGCCGGGCCCCGGCGGCGGCTTCTCGACGCCCTCGGCCGCGACGACGGGGTAGCCGCGGCGGTGCCACTCGAGGATCCCCTCGTCGAGGACCACCGCCTTCTTGTAGCCGCGCTTTCGCAGCTCGTTCACCACGTCGCCGGAGAGGTGGTGGGGGCAAGCGCAGTAGGCGATGACCCACGTGCCGTCGTTGGGGATCTCGGAGAGCCGCTTGAGGTCGTAGTGCGGGATCGACACCGCGCCCGGGATGTGCACCCGCATCCAATCGGATGGCGATCGCGCGTCGATGATGACCATCCTGCGCTTCTCCGCGAGCGCGCGGCTCACGTCGGCGACGGAGACGTAGCGCGGGTCCGGCGTGCACTTCTGGGGGTCGGGCCCGCACGGATCGGCGCGCGGGGTGAAGCTCGGGGCGGCCCCGCCGGGGTTGATGACCACCGGCTCCTTGCCGGTGGGTGGCGGGAGGAGGACGACCGGCGGCGGCTTGTCGAGCGTGCGGACGTAGGCGACGACGTCGTCGATCTCGGCGTCGTTGAGCTTGCTCCCGAAGGCGAGCATCGGCGTCCCCGGGCGCCCCTGGACGACGGCCCACCGCAAGAACGCGTCGGACGAGACCTCGAGGAAGCGCGTGTTGGCGAGGTGCACCGCGTTGCCGCGCGCGGTCGGCGTGCCGTGGCAGCCCTGGCAGCTCGTGGCGTAGGTCGCCTTGCCCTTGGTGGCGTCGCCGGGCCGCGAAGGTGGCAGGTCGTGCGACTTCGGACCCTGCGAACGGAGGTGCGTGACGATCCGGCCGATGGCGGCGGCGTCGAGCGGGCCCCCGAGGTCCTTGCCGTACGCCGCCATCGCCGTCCCTGGGCGACCCTGGGCGATCGAGGTGTGGATCTGGAGGTCGGTCGCGCTCTCCAGGTACGTCGGGTTGACGAGCGAGGGCGCGTTGTCGGCGCGGTAGCCCTTCGCGTCGTCGCCGTGGCAGGCCGCGCAGAGCTTGGTGTAGAGCGCGGGCCCGTCGAGGGCGAGGAGGTCGGCGCTCGGGCTCGCGGCGGCGACGGAGCCGTCCCCCTTCGGCCCGCCGTCGCCGACGTTGGCCCTGGGCCCGTCGGGGGTGCGGCACGCGGTCGCGGCGAGCGCCGCGACGGCGGCGGCGAAGAGTCGACGGAGGCTCACGTCGCGGACTCTACCACCTGTGCCACGCGGCACACCGCGCGCGACGTCGATGTCGGCGCTCCCGGCCATCGAAGTCGGCAAGTGCTCGGAAAGTCCACGAAATCGCGGTGGCCCGGCGCTTGCGAAAGTGGACGCCCAGAGGTGATGGAGATGCGCAAGGTTGGTCTGGGGCTCGTGGGTCTTTCGATGTTGCTCGGTGGCGTGGGGTGCAGCGCGGTTTGTCCCGACCTCGTGTACGAGACCTCCGGGCAGGCGCCCAGCGCGGGCCCGAACGCCGGCAGCTCGGGGACCGGCGGGAACGCCAAGCCGTCGGACAGCGCCGAAGGCGCGATCGACGAGGCCGACGTGATCCGCGTCGAAGGCGACCGGCTCTTCGCGCTGTCGCGCACCGGCGGCCTCGCCATCGTCGACGTGACGCCTGGCAAGAAGCTCGCGCTCGAGGGCAAGGCGCGGCTGTCGGGCGTGCCGTTCGAGATGTACAAGCGCGGCAACGTGGTGCTCGCGATGTCGACCCAGGCGGTCGGCAAGGACGGCGCCATCGTCGCCGCCGCGGGCGACGCGTCCGCGACCGGCGCGGGCTCCACGCCGGCGACCGGCGCGGGCGGAGCCGGAGCGTCCGCGCCCGCGCCCGTCGGCGCGCCCGTCGACGAGAGCCTGGGGTCGCTCGTCACCGCCATCGACGCCTCCGATCCTCGCGCCCCGCGCTCGATCGCGATGTTCCCCATCACCGGTCACGTGGCCGACTCCCGCATCGTCGGCGACGTCCTCTACGTCCTCACGTACGAGAACGGCCAGTGCTACAAGTGCAGCGGCGCCGCGAAGACGGTCCTCACGAGCTTCGACGTGAGCGACCCCGCCAAGATCCACGAGATCAACCACGACACCTTCGAGGCCGAATACGCCGGGCCCACCACCTCGACGGGCGCGGCGTGGAAGCGGAGCATGGTCGCGACCGACAGCCGCATCTACATCGGCGGCCTCGGCGGCTCCAAGGGCGGGCTCAAGAGCGAGGGCGTCATCGACGTGGTCGACATCAGCGACGCCACCGGGCACTTCGCCCGCGGGCCGCGGCTGTCGGTGACCGGTCCGATCCTGAGCCGCTGGCAGATGGACGAGTCGGGCGGCGTCTTGCGCGTCGTCTCCCAGCGGGGCGCGGCGTATTCGTCGGTGGGGACGGGCGAGCCGACCATCCAGACCTTCGACGCCAAGGGCAACTACGCGTCGATCGCCCAGATCGGCATCCGCCTCCCGCGCCAGGAGCTCCTGCGCACGGTGCGCTTCGACGGGCCGCGCGGCTACGCCATCACGTTCAACCAGACCGATCCGCTCTTCGTGCTCGACCTCTCCGATCCCGCGGCGCCGTCGCAGCTCGGCGAGCTCGAGATGCCGGGCTGGATCTTCCACATCGAGCCTCACGGCGACCGCCTGCTCGGCCTCGGCGTCGACAGCCGTAGCGGAAGGGGCGCGCTGAACGTCTCGCTCTTCGACGTGAAGGACGGGCGCTTCCCGCGCCTGCTCAGCCGCGTGCCCTTCGGCGCTCAGCTCGGGCAGGACCGCGCGAACATCGACTACCAGCTCCCCGAGGATCAGGACCGCATCCAGAAGGCGTTCAAGGTCCTCGACGACGGGCTCGTCGTGGTGCCGTACTCCGGCGCGCGGAACGCCTGCGCGGCGACGAACGTCGACGGCAAGGGCGGCCTCCAGCTCATCGACTGGCGCGGCGACACGCTCGCCGACGGCGGGCTCTTGCGGATGGCGGGGACCCCGCGGCGCGCGTTCGTGAGCGGGCAGGACATCCTCGGCGTCTCCGACTCCGCGGTCGTTCGCTTCGACCGCTCCACCCAGCTCGAGAGCAGCAGCGTGACCATCGGCCAGTGCCGAAGCCAGACCGGACAGGTCGGCTACGGCGACGGGATGAACGACTACGGCTACGGCTACGGTTATGGCAACGACTACGTCGACTCGAGCAGCGGGCCGTTCTACTGCGGGCTCTGACGGGCCCACGCGCCCCGGCGGGCCTAGCCCCGCCGGGCGCGGGCGATCAATCGGTGTGGACGGGCAGGGCGCACGAGTGGCGCCCTGTCTTTTCGTCGTATTGCTGGTGGTACTCCTCGGCCTTGTAGAACGCGCCGATCGCCGACACCTTGGTGACGACGCGCCGGCCTCGGCGAGCCTGCTCCCGGGCGATGGCGTCCCTCACGACCGCGGCCTGGGCCTCGGAGAAGGTGAAGACCTCGCTCCGGTACTGATCGCCGACGTCGGGGCCCTGGCGATCGAGCGTGGTCGGGTCGTGCGACTTGAAGAACGTGGCCACGAGCGCCTCGTAGCTCACCTTGGTCGGGTCGTACTCCACGAGCACGGCCTCGGCGTGCCCGGTGGTGTGGGAGCACACCTCCTCGTAGGTCGGGTCCTTCGTGTGACCACCGGTGTAGCCGACGGCGGTGGCGACGACGCCGGGGACGTTGCGGAACGTGTCTTCGGTGCCCCAGAAGCAGCCGCCGGCGAACGCCGCGAGCTCGCGCGACGGGCGGGCCACGAGGGGCGTGCCCTTGCCGACGCCGCCGGGGTCGGTGCCGAGCCTGGGCCCGGCCGGGCGCGTGGCGGCGGGGTCGGCCTTCGCGACCTCGCTCGACCCGGCGCCGCGGCACCCCACGAGGGGGAGCGCGAGGGCAGCGAGGAGGGCGGCGGCGACGGCGGGGAGGGGGCGCATGGCAGGATCTACGTTAGGGACCGACGGCGGTTTCGCCCAGCGTCGGCCCCGGCTCCAGAAATCGGCGGCCCGCTGCGCTCGGCGTGAAGCGACACGCTTCACATGGAGTGCAGGGGGCGCGCGGCTCCGCTCCGCGGTCGCTCGAAGGATCTCGCGGACTTCGACGCGGCCGAGGCGCCAGGCGGCCGTGGCCCGAGCCTCGCAAAGGGTGGTGAGCGGAGGTTCGGAGATGAAGAAGAAGGTTCTCGGGCTCGTGTTCGGTGTGGTGATCGCGTCGTCGGCGGTGGCCTGCAACGCCCCCGAGGAGGAGGCGACGGGGTCCGCGAGCGACGCCCTCCACGTGCTGCGAGCGACGGGCAAGACGACGAAGGAGACCGGCGTCACGAGCTGGGAGCTGCGCACGGAGCGCGGGGCGCCGACCATCGTCGGGCTCGACGCC
>JAEUKG010000836.1 GCA_016794325.1 Myxococcales bacterium
GGTCCAGCAGTTCAACCCGGTGGGCAACATCGACGCCGACGAGGCCATCGTCGCGACCACGACCGGCGCCGCGTTCTCGGCGCGCTTCGTCTTCCTCCCCGGCGGGAAGAAGCGGCTCGCGGAGCACTGCGTCACGCCGACCCTGCGCGCGCCGATCGGCGTCGTCGGCGCGAGCCCCTGAGCGGCGAGCGGCCGCGCGGAGGCGCGCGCCCCGGGCGCGCCCGGTCGATCGAGGTGTAAATGCTCGAAAGGATTGGGCTGTTGCCCGGCGGGCGCCTTGCAGAGCACCTCGCCATGACCCACCGCGTCCGCCGTCGCGCCTTCCTCGTCGGCCTCGGAGCCGTCGTCTGTCTGTCGTTCGCCGCGCCGGCGCGGCCCGCGCACGCGCAGGGCGCGACCGTCCTCGTGGGCACGCGCGTCGGCGCGAACCGCCACGGCGAGGACGTGCGGGTGAAGCGCTCGGTCGGCGCGCCCAGCGGCTACCCGCACCGCCTCCAGGCGATCGCGGTCGCCCGCATGGCGGGGGCGGAGCCCGCGGTGGTGGTGCGAGGGCTCGACGACCGCTGGCACCCCTTCGAGGTCACGGCGAACTTCTACGGCGGGGGCACCTCGGCCGACAACACCTACGTGCGCGAGATCTACGGCCTGCCGTCGTCGGTCGGCCTCGACGAGGAGCGGAGGCGTGTCGCGGCGATGGTGGGCGGGAGCGACGCCGAGGGCGCGGTGCGCGCCTCCCGGGCGCTCGCGGCGCGGATCCTCGGGGTGGAGGTCGCGGAGATCGAGCCCATCGCGTCGTCGTCCAGCCGCAAGGCCGACAAGATCAACGTCAACGCGACGCTCACCGAAGTCGACGGGACCCACGGCCCCGCGTCCTCCAACGACGAGGCGTTCGTGAAGGGCCAGAAGACCGCGATCGAGATCCGCCGCGGCGCCCTCGACTCCACCGAGAGCGTCGCCGCGACCCTCTTCCACGAGGTCCAGCACGAGCTCGACTACGAGCTCACGCAGCGGCTCGCCGACCGCTACGAGGCCGAGACGCGCCGCCCCTTCACCCGCGGCCCCACGTTCACGACGTGGCTGCTCAAGCGCGACGCGAAGACGCTGCCTCGCGCCGACGGAGAGCTCGCGTCCGACATCGCCGACAGCACGAACGGCTCGACCGAGGCGACGGCGGGCGTGCGAACCTTCCTCGCGGCGATGGACGCGGGCGCGACCGCGGTCGCGGCGAAGAAGCTCGAGGCGTACGCGGCGGCGCTCACCGGCGTGCCCCGCGTGCGGCCGCAGCGCTACAACCCGCCCACCGGTCCCTACGTCATCGCCGCGCTGAAGGTGGAGCTCGAGACGGCGTATCGGCGGATGTCACCGGACCGCAAGCGCGCCTTCGACGGCGCCTTCGCGACCATCAAGCGCTCCTACCCCTCGGCGTGGATCTCGGGCTTCGATCACGCCACCGCCATCCCGCGGCGCTGACGCGCCTGCTCCCGCGGCGTCAGTCGATCGTCAGATCGGCGCGCACCGCGGGCGCCCCTGTGCCGACGAAGGGGACGAGGCCGGGGTCGTCCACGATCACGTGGAGCTTGCCGTCGACGCTGCGGGTGCGCACGTACACCACCGGGTGGCCGAGGTCGCTCGTCCACCAGTAGCCGGTGGCGTCGTCGGTGACCTCGACGTAGGCGTGGGTCGCGTCCCAGTTGGCCGCAGTGGGATAGTCCTTGCCGTACGTCGGCTTCGCCGGGAACGCGACCGCGATCCACTTCCCGCCGGCGGTGCCGCCGTAGATGACCCACCGGCCAGCCGCGGTCTCGGTGGAGATGGGGACGCTCGACGTCTCGCCGTCGACGACGAGGGTGTCGGGCGCGAGGCAGCTCGCGGTCTGACACGCCTGCGACGTGGCGGGCTTGGTGGTGGTGCACGCGGCGTCGGCCTGCGGCTGATCGGCGCCGTCCAGGCACGTGACGGCTCGCGTCTGCGTGCCGCCTCCGCACGCCCTGCTGCAGGTCGACCACGCCCCCGTGTCCCAGTGCTCGGCGACGAGGGTGGTGTACGTGTTGCCGCTGCGGGTGGCGGCGGCGCGCGCGGCCGCGTCGTTCGCCTGCCACGCCGCCACCATGCTCTGGGGCAGCGAATACGCGTAGACGCGGTAGCGCCCGGCGGGCAAGCCAGCCGTCGGGAAGGCGACCGATCGCGACGTCGTCCACACGCCCGGGCCCTGGACGTCGTAGCGGCCCGCCGGGCCCTCGACGTAGAACCGGTAGGCGAGCGGCTCGGGCGTCACCCCCGCCGGGCACGTCTGGGTGGAGCTGACGCGGAGGGTGACGTCGGGCCCGATCGACAAGACGGCGTCGGTGGGCAGGACGCGCCGGATCTGCGCGAAGCACGTGGTCCCGACCGCCTGGGAGATCGCCTCGACGTCTTCGTCTGCGGGCGCGCGCTCGGTGGCCTGGCTGCAAGCCGCGAGGCCCGCGAGAGAGACGACGGTGACGGCGAGAAGCGACCTCATGATGCCTCCGTGAAGCCGTGGTGGCCGGCCTCGCCCAGGTGAACGTCCGGTTGGCGCGGTTCTTGAGCCGCGCGGGTCTCGAGGAAGCGGCGGCGGCCGGTCGGCGTACAATCAGGCGCATGGCGCTCTTCCCCAACCCCGAGGGCACGGTCACGGTCCCGAGCTCGGAGCAGCACGTCTGCCGTCCCATCCTCGACGCCGCGCAGGCGCGCGAGCACGTGAGGCGCGCGGTGCTCGACGGCGTCTTCAAGCCGACCGACATCGAGAAGAGCTCCCGCATCGGCGAGCTCACCCTCCTCTGGGCCCCGTTCTGGCGCGTCGACGTCTCGGTCGACGGCTTCCACTTCGGCTTCGCCGGCACCGCGACGGTGGGCCGGAGCGGCATGAGGGTGCCCATCCCCACCGGCGGCGCGCGCCACAAAGACGCGGTGGTGATGGTGTCGGCGCGCAAGGTGTTCCCCTACGAGGCCAAGCTGCCGGCGTGGCTGAGCGGCACGTTCGACGGCGTCGCCCCCCTCGAGGTGAACAGCGGCGAGCTCGCCCCGCGCTCCGACTCCGACCTGCGAGGAGGGGAGATCGTCCTGCCCGACACCGCGAAGGGCGACGCCGAGGCCATCGCCGCGAAGATGGTCGTGCGCGCGGTGCACCCCGGCAACGCGCTCTACGCCAAATACGAGCCGCAGATCCGCTCGTCCCTCTTCTGCTGGTACCCCGTCTACCACGCGGTCTACGACTACGACGGCGCCGCTCGCCGCCACCAGGGCGAGCGCTTCTTCGTCACCGTCTCGGCGCGCACCGGCAAGCCGGTGAGCGCGCACCACCCCTCGGCGGTCCGAGCCGCGGCGGCGAAGCTCCGGAAGCTCATCTCGTTCGGGATGGGCTGAGCGGCGGCGCCGCGGCCTCGCTCACTGCGGGCCCACGCGGGCGATCACGCAGGTGACGTTGTCGGGCCCGCCGCGCGCGTTGGCGAGCTCGACGAGCGCCGCACACGCGGCGTCCACCGCCCCCCGCGAGCGCGCGAGCACGTCCGCGATGTCGCGGTCGCGCACCGGGCCCGTCAGTCCGTCGGAGCACAGGAGGAGGAGATCGCCGTCCTTGAGCTCGGCCCGGGTGACGATGACCCGGAGCGCCTCGCTCGAGCCGACGGCCTGGAGGATCACGTGGCTGCCCGGCATGTCCTCGGCCTCCTCTTCGTCGACCTGGCCCTGCTCGACCATGAGCGCGGCGAGGGACTGGTCCCGGGTGAGGCGGGTGAGCAATCCATCCCTGAAGAGATAGGCGCGGCTGTCGCCGACCTGGGCGACGGCCACCTCGCGCCCGGCGACGCAGGCGATCGTCGCGGTGGTGCCCATGCGGGCGAGGGTGGGCTCGCGCGCGACCTCGCGGACGACCCGCGACGCCTCGAGCACCGCGAGGGTGAGCGCGCGCTCGGCCGAATCGGCGTCGGACGGCGACAGCTCCGAGAGCACGCGCTCGACGACGACCGCCGCGAGACGGCTCGCGACCTCGCCCCCGGCCTCGCCGCCCATCCCGTCGCAGACCCCGAGCACGCACTCCCCCGGCGCGGCGTCCCACGCCCGGCCGCAGCCGGCGAGCGAGACGTCGCGGGAGCCGAGGTGAGCGACGAGGAGGGCGTCCTCGTTGGTCGAGCGCTGGCGGCCGCGGTCGCTCTGCGCGGCGATCGTCAGGCGGCGCGCGCCCCTTCGGGCGGGGAAGGGGTCACGCTCCAAGGCAGGGACGACGGGCTGGCGGGGGCGGCTGTCGGGGGAGGGGGTCATCCCGGATCAGGGTGGCTCTGAATCTATAGTTGTCAACTGGAAACCAAATGATTCAACCTGGCCGCAGGCGTCACCTCCGGATCTCCGACAACCGGACCGCGGGCGCCTTATCCTGGGGAGGATGAGCGAGCCGGGAGAGGCGCGGGAGGGGTGGCAGGATCGCCTCGGCGAGGCGATGGAAGCGCGCGGCCTCTCCGGGGGCGACCTCGCGCGCCGCACCGGGTTCTCGGCCCAATACGTCAACTCGCTGCGCAGCGGGGGCCGCGGCGCTCGCCTGCCGCTCGAGACGGCGAAGAAGATCGCGGCCGCGCTCGGCGTGTCGGTCGAGTGGCTCACCCAGGGCACCGGCGCCCGCGAGCGGGTGAGCGACGTCTACCCCGTCGGCTTGGCGCCCGACCGCTATCCCGGTCGGGCGGAGGCGATCGCGCTCCTGTCCGCGGTGGTCGAGCCCGAGGTCATCTCCGCGCTGCGGGCAGCGGTGCCCGAGGGCGACGTCGACCCCGGCCGCGAGCACTGGATCGCCTACGCCAAGGAGCTCGCCCGGGATCTGCGCCGCATCAAGGACGACCCCGACTTCGTGCCCGGGCCTCCGCAGGGGCGGACGCCTCCGAAGAGCGAGTTTTCGGTGCGGCGCGCCAAGAAGTGAAGCGCGCCGAGCCCGCG
>JAEUKG010000238.1 GCA_016794325.1 Myxococcales bacterium
TGGCGCGCGGCCGCGCGCCGCGAGGGCTGATCAGGCCGCGAAGAGGTGCCGCGTCGCGCAGCCGAAGAGGGCGCGCGCGTCGTCGCCCGACGGCAGGCCCGCCGCCCGCGGGAGCTCGCGGAGGTGGTCGATCTCGCGGGCGAGCTCCGCGAGCGCGCGGTCGCGCGCGTCGCGCGCCCGCGCGCGGTCCTCGGGCGAGACGCGCGCGTCGAGCCACCGCGCGACCTCCCACGAGAGGCCCGCGAGCTCCGCGTCTTCGGCGGCGACGACGCGCATGACGTCGCGGACGTCGCGGTCCTCGGCGTGCTCGGCCTGCCACGCCGCGAGGAGCGCGCCGAAGGTCTCGCGCACCACGCCCTCGCGCGCGACGCGCGCGGCGAGGTCGCCGAGCGAGGGCCGCGGCTTGCCCCGCGATCGCGACGTGGGGGCCAGCTCGGCGCCCATGCGCCGCGCGAGCTCGCCGAGCGCGCGGGCGTGGCGCGCCTTCACCCGCGCCGCGCGGCGGAGGCGCCGCACGAGCCCCCGCGACGCGCCGTGCTCGGCGAGCGCGCGCGCGAGGAAGCGGCACTCGGTGACGCGGGCGAGGGCGTGGGCGGTCGCCTGACCGAAGAGCTCGGAGGTGCGCATGAGCGCCGGGAACAGCACGCGCCATGCCGCCGAAAACCCCAGAGAATCCGGCGCGATCCCGTGTGCCACCTGTGCCAGCTCCGGGCCGCGCCGCCCTACGCCGGCGCGCGCCGCTCGAGCTCGCGCCACAGGAGCACCTGCTGCACGCCGAGCTGGATGAAGACCGACACCACCGAGGTGATCCACGTCGCGTGGAGCGTGAAGTCGGCGCGCCGACTCATGAAGAGCATGGGCCCGACGAAGAGCGCGACGCGGAGCACCGACGCGCCGAGCGACGGCCACGTGTTGCCGAGCCCTTGGAAGATCCCCGCCGAGACGAACACCAAGCCGCTCGCCGCGTAGCCCCACGAGATGGTGGTCACGTAGTCGACGCCCGCGGCCTGCACCGCCGCCTCGTCCGCGAAGAGCGAGACGACGGCGCGCGGCGCGAGGTGGAGCGCGATCGTGAGGGCGAGCATCGCTCCGAGCGCGAGCTTGGCGCTCTCGCGGAACGTCTGCCGCACGCGGGCGAACTTCCGCGAGCCGAAGTTCTGCCCGACGACCGCGGCGGCCGCGAACGACAGCGCGACCGCGGGCATCATCCCCGCCTGAAGGACGCGCGAGCCGATGCCGAACCCCGCCTGCGCCTCGGCCCCGAAGCGGCGCGTGACCGCGTAGACCGCGCCCATCGAGAGCGACATCAGGAGGAACTCGGCGCCGGCGGGCACGCCGATCGCGAGCATGCGCCCGAAGGTCGCGAGGTCGGGCCGCCAGTGCGCGGCGCGCAGGCGGAGCGCCCGATCGCCGACGCGGAGGTACACGAAGAGGCCGAGCACCGCGGCGACGGTGGCGAAGAGCGTCGCCATCGCCGCGCCGGGCACGCCGAAGGCGCGGCCGGTGCCCCACCCGAACACGAGGACCGGAGCGAGCGCCATGTTGAGGAGCACGCTCGCGGTCTGGGCCACGAGCCCCGGGCGCATGTTGCCGATCCCGCGGAGCGACGACGCGAGGCCCACCATGGTGAACTGGAGGCCCAGCGCCGGGAGGAACCACGCGAGGAACTCGCGCGCGAGGCGAGCGGTCTCGGGGTCGCCGGCGAGCCGGTCCGCGTAGGTGTCCTTGGCCGCGAGCGCGACCGCGAGGAAGAGGGCGCCGGCGAGCGTGGAGAGGCACTGCGCCTGGTTGAAGAGGCGCTGCACCTCGGCGTGGTCCTTCTTGCCGGCGGCCTGCGACACGAGGGCCACGCACCCGACCGAGAGCGTCTGGGTGACCGCGAGCGAGACGAACATGAGGTTCGACGAGAGGGCCACGGCGGCGACCGCCTGCTTGCCGAGCCGCCCGACCCAGTAGATGTCGACGAGGCCGTACAGCGTCTGGATCGCCATCCCGACGAG
>JAEUKG010000887.1 GCA_016794325.1 Myxococcales bacterium
GAGGAGCGGGAGCGGCGCGCGCGCGAGGTCGCCGAGGGTGCGGAGGCCGAGGCTCCGCAAGACCGGCGCCGTCTTCGGGCCGACGCCCCACATGCGCTCGATGGGCAGCGGCGCGAGGAAGGCCGCGACGTCCTCCGGCACGACCACGAGGCCGTCGGGCTTCTTCATGTCGCTCGCGACCTTCGCGGCGAACTTGCAGGCAGCGACGCCGGCGGACGCGGTGAGCGAGAGCTCGCCGCGGATCGCGTCCTTGATCGCGCGCGCGATCGCGGCGCCGTCGCCGAAGAGCGATCGGCTCTCGGTGACGTCGAGGAACGCCTCGTCGACGCTCAGGCCCTCGACGAGCGGGGTGTAGCGGCGGAAGATCGCGAAGACCGAGGCGCTGACCTCCTCGTACCGGCCGCGCCGGCCGGGCACGACGATCGCCTTGGGGCAGAGGCGCAACGCCTCGTGCATCGGCATCGCCGAGCGCGCGCCGAACTTCCGCGCCTCGTACGACGCGGCGGCGACGACGCCGCGGCGCGACTGGCCGCCCACGAGCACCGGCTTTCCGCGCAGCGCCGGGTCGTCGAGCTGCTCGACCGACGCGAAGAACGCGTCCATGTCGACGTGGAGGATCTGCCGCATCCCGCCCGAGCTTGTAGCGCAGAAGGTGACGGATCGGCGAGGTCGGCGGCCGAAATGTCGCGCGCCGCTGACGCTTGTAACGAACTGGATTCGCTCTGCAATTCGTTGTCCGGCGGGGATTGCCGCGCGCGCGCGTGGAGTTCATCCTGGAAAGGAGACACGCTCGTCATGACCGCCTCGGCCGAAACGCCCATGTCCAAGCCCACGCCCCCCTCCCCTCGCGCGCTCTTCACGCTGCGCCGCTTGCTCGCCTTCGCGGCGCTGGGGATGCTCGTCATCCTCGCGCGGCCGGCGATGGATCACGTGAAGGCGGCGGAGCTCCTGGTGCGCTTCGCCGATCCGTCGAAGGCCGCGCCGGCGACGGTCACCGAGCGCGAGGAGGTCGTCCAGACGCCGTCGGGCGGCGTCCGCGCGCGCTTCTACGCCCCCGCGGGCCGGGACTCGGCGCCGGTGGTCGTCCTCGTGCAGGGGATGCACCGCAAGGGCATCGACGAGCCGCGCCTCCAGCGCTTCGCGCGCTCGGTATCCGACGTGGGATACGAGGTGGTGACCCCCGAGGTCCGCGACCTCTCCGACTACCGCATCGACACGCGCTCGATCGACACCGTCGGCGCGACCGTCGACGCGCTCTCGCGAGGGGGCAAGCGCAAGGTCGGGGTGATGGGGATGAGCTTCGGCGGCGGCATCGCGCTCCTCACCGCCGCGGACCCGCGCTTCGCCGAGCGCGTGAGCTTCGTGGTCGCGGTGGGCGCGCACGACGACCTCCCGCGCGTCACGCGCTTCTTCATGACCCAGGAGATCAAGGATCCCGACGGCAAGGTCTTCCCGGTGAAGCCGCACGCCTACGGCGCGATGGTGGTGGTGCGCTCGCACGTCGACCGCTTCTTCCCGCCCGGCGACGCGGCGATCGCCGGCGAGGCGATGAAGCTCCAGCTCTGGGAGGACCCGGCGGGCGCGCGCGAGCTCGCGAAGAAGCTGCCCCCGGCGTCGAAGGCCAAGCTCGACAAGATGCTCGACGGCGACTTCTCCGAGGTCAAGGACGAGGTCCTCGCGATGATCGAGGTCGAGGAGCAGTCGATGAAGAAGGTCTCCCCCGCCGGCCACATGGGCGGCCTCCGCGCCCCCGCCTTCCTCCTCCACGGCGAGAAGGACACCGTGGTCCCCGCGAGCGAGACGATGTTCCTCGCGCGGGAGATCCCCGAGGGGCGCCTCGGCGGCGTCGTCGTGAGCTCCGCGATCCGCCACGTCGAGATCGAGGGCGAGCCCACCCTCGCCCAGAAGTGGGAGCTCGTGCACTGGATGGGCGAGGTCCTCGGCACCGCCGGCTGACCCGAGCCCCCGAGCGCTACATCATCTTGCGGAGCGGGTGGTCCTTCTGGAGGGGCTGCCCGTTCGCGTCTCGGTACTTGTCGGTGATGATGCTGATGACGTCGATGAGCTGCCAGATCCCGCAGCCGCCGAACGTGAAGAGCTGGGCGATGCCGATGCCGATGTGCCCGGTGTACATGCGGTGGACGCCGAAGATGCCGAAGATCGCCGGGCCGATGGCGAGCATCATGGTCATGAAGCCGCTCTTGCCTCCGGCGGGCTGCTGCATGCCCCCCGGACCCTGAGGGGCCATGCCTTGCTGCGGATAGCCGGGCTGCGGTGGATAGCCGGGCTGCTGCGGATAGCCAGGCTGCTGCGGGTAGTTGCCCTGCGGGGGAGGCTGCTGCGGCGGGACCATCGACCGGTCGTATCGCGCCGACGGTCAGCCGTCGAGGGCCTTCACCGAGAGGCCGATGCGCTTGCGGGCGAGGTCGACCTCGAGCACCTTCACCCGCAGCCGATCGCCCACCCTGGCCACCTCGTGCGGGTCTCTGACGAAGCGCTTCGAGAGCTGCGAGACGTGGACGAGGCCGTCCTGGTGCACCCCGAGGTCGACGAACGCGCCGAAGGCGGTGACGTTGGTGACCACCCCCTCGAGCACCATCCCCGGCTTCACGTCCTCGATCGTCCGGACGTCGTCGCGGAACTCGGGAGGGGTGAAGGCGTCGCGGGGGTCGCGCCCGGGCTTCGCTATCTCTCTACGGATATCCTCGAGCGTCGGGAGGCCGACCTCGGCGGTGGCGTACTTCGACCACGGGATCTTCGCCGCGAGCTCCTCGCTGCCGACGAGGGCCGCGAGCGCGACCCCCGCGTCCTTGGCGATGCGCTCGACGAGGGCGTAGCGCTCCGGGTGCACCGCGCTCGCGTCGAGCGGGTTCTTGGCGCCGCGCACGCGCACGAAGCCCGCCGCCTGCTCGAAGGTCTTGGGACCGATGCCGGCGACCTTGGCGAGATCTCGCCGCTCGGCGAAGGCCCCCGCCTTCTCCCGGTGGGCGACGATGCGCTTGGCGAGGGTGGGGCCGATGCCGGCGACCCGTGACAGGAGCGACGCGCTCGCGGTGTTGAGCTCGACCCCCACCGCGCTCACGCAGCTCTCGACGACGTCGTCGAGCTTCTTCGCGAGCAGGCCCTGGTGCACGTCGTGCTGGTATTGGCCGACGCCGATGGCCTTGGGGTCGACCTTCACCAGCTCCGCCAGCGGATCTTGCAGGCGCCGCGCGATCGACACCGCGCCCCGCACGGTGAGGTCGACGTCGGGGAGCTCCTCGCGCGCGACGTCGCTCGCCGAGTAGACGCTCGCGCCCGACTCGCTGACGAGGACGACCATCGCCCCCTCGCCGAGCACCTCACGACAGAAGTCCGCGGTCTCGCGGCCGTGGGTCCCGTTGCCGACCGCGATCGCGAAGGGGCGGTATTTTCCGGCGAGATCGGCGAGGGTACGGCGCGCGGCGGCGAGCGCCTCGGGGCCTGCGACGAGGTGAACGACGGTGTGGGTGAGGAGCTTGCCGGTGTCGTCGACGACGACGCACTTGCACCCGGTGCGCTGGCCGGGATCGATGCCGAGGACGACGCGGCGCCCGAGCGGGGCCGCGAGCAGGAGCTTCTTCACGTTCTCGGCGAACACCTTCACCGCCTCGACGTCCGACCTCTCCTTGAGCTCGGCCCGCACGTCCGACTCGATCGAGGGGAGCAAGAGGCGCTTCGTGGCGTCGACGACCGCCTCCTTGAGCTCGCCGGCGAAGGGCGTCCCCCGCCGGTAGCCGACCTTCGTCGCGACGTCGAACGCGAGGGCGTCCTCGTCGGCGACGGCGACCTTCACGCGGAGGACCCCCTCCTCCTCCCCGCGCGCGATCGCGAGGAAGCGGTGCGACGGGATCGCCCGCGCGCGCTCGGAGAAGTCGTAGTAGGCCTCGAACTTGGTCGGGGCCTTGGTCTTGGCCGCGATCGCCTTCGATCGCACCTCGCCCTCGCGGTCGAAGCGCTCGCGCACGACCGCCCGCACGTCCGGGCGCTCGGCGACGATCTCGGCGACGACGTCGCGCGCCCCCGCGAGCGCGGCGTCCACGTCCGGCACCTCCTTGGCGGGGTCGACGAACGCCGCGGCCTCGCGGCGCGGGTCGCCCGAGGCCGGCTGGGCGAGCACCCGGAGCGCGAGCGGCTCGAGGCCGCGCTGGCGCGCGATCGACGCCCGCGTCTTGCGCTTGGTCTTGTAGGGCAGATACAGGTCCTCGAGCTCCGACTTCACCCACGCCCCCTCGATGGCGCGGCGGAGCTCGGGGGTGAGCTTGCCCTGCTCCGCGATCGCCTCGAGGATCGCGGCCCGGCGCGCGGCGAGCTCGGTCAGGTACTCGCGGCGCTCCTCGATCGTGCGGATCGCGACCTCGTCGAGGCCGCCGGTCTGCTCCTTGCGGTACCGGGCGATGAAGGGCACCGTCGCCCCCTCGGCGAGGAGGCGCACCACGGCGCGCACGCCGGCGGCGGGGAGCCCCGTCTCTTCGGCGATGCGGGGGGCGGGGTCGAAGCTCTCGGACATGCCGCGATGGTACCCGAGGCCGGGGCGCGGAGAGCCGTCGGGGCGGGGCCGAGCGGGCCCGGCGCGCCGACCGCTCATTTCTCCTTGCGCGCCGCCGGATCCGTGTCACATACGGGCTCGTATGTTTGAACATACGAACTCGTATGTGAAGGAGGAAACCATGTCTCGTCGATTCGCGTTGGTCGCTTTGGTCTTGTCCTCGGTCGTCGCGTGCTCGGATGGAGCGGAGAGCGGAGAGGAGGCGACCGCGAGCTCCTCGGACGAGCTCGTCACCTGCGGCTGGCTCGCGGGAGGCGACTGCGCGAACGTGCCGGCGGGCAACTGGCGCTCGCCCGAGTTCTGGGGCGACTTCTACCTCGCCAAGTACGCGGCCCAGCGCAAGAAGTTCAACGAGCAGATCGAGCCCGGCCCCGCGCCGCTCGCCAAGCCGCGCACGGTGGTGCTCGTCACCGGCGTCACCATCCGCGCCGAGTGGTTCGACGGCATCGCCGCCCGCCTCCGCCGCGACGGCTTCAAGACCGTCGTGTACGAGCCGCCGGGGCTCCTCTCGGGCGATCTCTTCAAGGCGTCCAAGGAGCTGGGCGCGTTCGTGGAGCGCGTGCAGCGCGACAGCGGCGACGCCACCGTCGACATCCTCGCCGAGTGCACCGGCGGGCTCATCTCGCGCCACTACGTGCAGTCGCTCGGCGGCGACAAACACGTCTCGCGCATCGTCACCTTCGTGTCGCCGCAGCACGGCATCGGCGTCGTGCCGATCGCGGCCCGCATCGTCGGCTGGCGCGCCCTCTACGATCTGTCGCCCGGGAGCCCCTTCCTCCGCGCGGTCAACGGCGCGCCGATGGCGGCGAACGTGGCCTTCACCTCGATCTACACCTGCGACGACGAGTACATCCGGCCCTACCGCACGGCGTACGTCCCGGGCGCGACCAACGTCGAGATCTGCGGCGGCGAGTTCGTCGGCCACTTCCGCACCATGTACGATCCCAAGGTCTACATGATGATGCACGACGCGCTCGTGAAGGACGCGCCGGCGCGCTGACGCCGGCACGGGCGCGGGAGAGGCCGATCCGGGGGCGCGCTCAGAGCACCGGGTCGATGGTGAGGTTGCAGGTCCGCTCGACCTCGTAGGCCGCTCCCGAGCCGGTGATCGCGCCGTTCGCCGTGTTCTGCGGGTCCACGAGGCGGGTCTTGTAGGCGCCCGGATCGCCCTGGAAGTAGATGCTCACGCTCGCCGTCTTC
Organism: Myxococcales bacterium; assembly: GCA_016794325.1. Lineage (GTDB taxonomy): Bacteria > Myxococcota_A > Polyangia > Polyangiales > Polyangiaceae > SXNL01. The sequence continues at coordinate 5,768 of JAEUKG010000887.1, forward strand.
GAGGCTCCGGCGGCGATCGAGAGCGGCTGCGACGCCCCCTTCACCGCGCCGTTGTAGAGCACCTCGAGCATGATGCCGCTGACGGCGTGGTTCGTGTTGTTCTTCACGGGCGCGGTGAAGCTCATCGATCCGCCGCAGGTGAGCGACGCCCCGACGTTCAGCGTGTTGTAATAGACACGGTTCTGGGACTGCTCCCACACGCGGTCGGGCGGGAGCATGTTCCACGGGTTCTTCACCTGCCCGCCGTAGGTGCACGCCTTCGACACCCGCGCCTTCGACTCGGTGACGAAGCCCTCGCCCTGGAGCTTGGTGTCGTAGGTGATGGGGCTCTGGCACGGCCCCTGGAAGCCGAGGTTGTCGAAGAACGGCACCGTCTTCGCCTCCCCACCGGCGAGCGCGAAGGGGCCGCTCGCGATCGTGAGCGCCCCCGCGCGCACGGTGAGCGTCCCTTGCTTGGCGACGTTGCCGTGGTTCTTCAGGTGGAGCTCGAGCGGGAGCGGGCTCAGGGGCGCGTCGTTCTTCTGCGTGCCGCCGCCGGCGAAGAAGATGCCCTTCACGCTCGGCGCCAGGTCGATCTTCGGCTGGGGGATCGTGCCGGTCGGGCCCGTCGTCGGAGCGCCGCTCGGCGGGGCCGCGGCGCGGCTCTCGTGCTCCGTGTGGGAGGCGGCGAGGACGAGGGCAGGCAGGGCGAAGACGGCGGCGAGGGCGAGCTTTTTCATCGGGGGTATGACGGGATGTTGCCCCGTTCGATGGCGCCCCGCCGGTCAGCGTTCGATGAGCAAGCGCTGAAGGGAACGTGGAATGGCCCCAGAATCACGCCGGGTCGAGCTCGACACCTCGGTAGACGTCGTCGACGGCAAGGTCGAGCGCCGGCGACACCAGGCGCACCCGCTCGCCCGAACGCACATCTCGGACGTCGAACCCGTCGTCCGTGCGCACGACCAGCGTGATCTGCCTCCTGCGATGGGACACGATGAGGATCGCTTGGAGAGACGGGATCTGCTTGTAGTGGCTCGTCTTCTCGCCGCGATCGTAGTCCTCGGTGGAGCGAGACGTGACCTCGACCACGATTGCAGGATTGATCACCGCGTTGCGGTCGAACGCGGCGGTGCGTAGCTCTTCGCAGACGACGGTCCCGTCCGGGAACGTGCTGAGCCCCGTTGCCTCCACGTGGACCTTGAGGTCCGACGAGTACACCTTGCAGCCTCCGAGGGCGCTCCGGAGCAAGCTGCTCGTGGCGACCGACAGCTCGGCGTGAGCGGGCGTGCCGCCGGCCATCGCGAAGATCTCTCCGTCGCAGAACTCGAGCTTCGTGTCGCCCGAGGACAAGAGGAGGAGGTAATCGTCGTAGCTGTGGTGCACCCGCCGCGCGGTGCTCATGCGGCTCATTGTAGCCCGACGGTCGACGAATCGCGACGTTCGAGTCTCGTCGAGCGCTTCTTGCGGAATCAGCGAGGGTGAAGCGCGAAGCCTCGGCTCGCGCGGCGCTCCTTCATTCAGAGGGCGCGCGCCGTGGCCTCTGCGCGCGCGGCGGCCTCCTCGGCGCGCTTCTTCTCGTCCGGCTTCACGAGCTTGGACGCGGCGCGCCGGAAGCGCTCGGCGAGCGCGGTGAAGTGCGCCTTGCCCGCGCCCTCGGGCGGCGAGAGCAGCGCGAGCAGCGCCGCGTCGTAGTCGGCGCGACCGGCGACCTCCCCCTTGCCGCCCGCGACGGCGTCGAGGGCGTCGACCTTGCGGAGGTTGAGCGCCGAGGGGCTCGCCGCGTTCATCATCGCGTGCGCGTCGTCGGGCCCCTCGCGGAGCGCGAGCGCGGCGGCGGCGACGAGGCGCGAGGGCTCGTCGAGCGCGGCCGCGTCCTCGAGCAAGAGCCCGAGGGCGGCGTCGTAGTCGGCGGCGCGCCAGTGGGTGCGCCCGAGATCGAGCCGCGCGCGCGCGTAGGCGGCGCGCTGGCCCTTGTCGGCGATCGGGGCGCTCGCGAGCCCGAGCCGGAGCGACCACGGCAGGCCCCGACGCGCGAGCTGGGGGACCACGCGCGGATCCTTCGCCTCGTCCGGCGAGAGGAGGAGCCCCGCGTAGAACGTCGGGAGCGCGGCGAAGAGGCCGCCGCCGGCCGCGTCGTCGTCGCCGAGCATGAGCCCGTCGAGCGCGTCGATGCGGCGCCCCGCGTACAGGCCCGAGAGGCCCGCGCGCGCGCGATCGACGCGCGCGTCGCGGATGACGCCCACCGCCGCCATGTCCCGGAGGCCCACGAGGAGCGCGTCGCGCATCCGCGCCTTGCGAGGCTCGAGCATCTGGTCGAGCGCCCCGTAATACACGACGCGGAGCTCGGGGTCGGCCTGCCACGCCGCCGGGATCGGCGCCGCGCGGACCGTCTCGACGAAGCGGATCTCGGCGAGCCCCGCCTCGACCGCGACCACCGCGCGCCCGTAGAAGCCGAGCTTCACGCCCACGTTCGAGAGCTCCTCGAGCGCGCGGGCCTGGTCGGCGAACCACTGCTTGAACGGGCCCGACACGAACGCTTGCACGCGCTCCCGCGTCGCCGCCCCCGTCATCGCCGGGGGCGCGCTCGGCGTGCGCGCGAGACGGCCGGCGACGAAATACCCGACGAGCGCGTGGGCGACGACCGGATCGTAGCTGGCGAGGTTCTTGCGCTCGTCCTTGACGAGCACGTCGCCGCAAGCCGCGGGAGCGAGCTCGGCGCGGAGGCCGCGCACGAAGCCCCGCGGCAGGCCCTTGCAGGCCTCGAGGGCGCCGAGGGCCGCGTCGCGCTTGGCCGCGTCGGCGATCGCGAGGGCCTTCTCCAGGGCCGCGCGGGCGGCGGGGCCGTCCTTGCACGAGGCCTCGGGAGCGGCGACGGCGCGTTTCGTGTATACCGCACACGTCGCGTCGGGCGCTCGCACGCCCGCCGTCTTCTCGGCGCGCGCCGCGATCTCGTCCTCGGGGCTCTGGGTGGGGAGGCTCGGCGGCGCCTCGCGCCGGAGGTTCGCGGGCGTCGCGAAGGGGTCGGCCTTCGCCGCTGGAGGCGGCGTCGACGGAGGCGGCGCGGTCACGCTCGCCGGCGGCGTCGGCGGCGGCTGGCTCGGCGGCGTGGCCGGCGGTGGGGTCGCCCCTCCGCAACCGGCGCCGAGCGAGAGCGACGAGCACGCGACGAGGAGCGACAGGGCGGGTGCGGCGACCGACACGGGAGAGCGCATGGTGGATAGGACCCGAAGTTATCCCACAGCGTGGGCGGGGCTCGATGGAAACCGCGACCCCGCAGCCAAGCCGCGTCCACCGTCGGTGTCAGAGGGCGGAGGCGGCGGAATTTTCCGCGCAGCCGTTCGAGGAGCACACGATGTCGGAGTCCGGGCGACGCGAGGGATCGGTGTCCACCAGCTTGGCGGAGCTCGTGAAGCTCGAAGACGAGCGGCTCCAGCGCGAGCGCGCCGAGGCCGAGGAGCGCCTCCGGGTCGCGGCCCGCGCGCGCGCCGCCGCCGAAGAGGCCGCGCGCCGCGCCGAGGAGGAGCGCCGCGCCGCCGAGGCGGCCTCGCAGGCCGAGAAGGAGCGCTTCGCGAGGGAAGAGGCGGCGCGCATCCAAGCGCTCCAGCAAGCGACGCTCGAGGAGGCCCGCCAGCGCCTCCGCCTCGAGGAGTCGGCGATCGAGCACCAGCGGAGCATCGAGGCGCTCCGGGCGCAGACGCCGCTCCCGCCCGCGACCCGCGCGAGCTCGGCGGCCGTGGCCGCGGGCGCGCTCGTGGGCGCCCTCGTCGCCGTCGCCGCGTGCGCGGGCGTGTACGTCGGCAGCCTCGCGCCGTCGGCCGAGGAGGCCCGCGCCGAGGCGATCGCCCGCCTCGACGACAAGCGCGCCGAGGCCACGGCCGCGGATCGGCGCGCCTCGAGCGCGGAGCTGCGCGCGCGCGAGCTCGATCGCGATCTCCAGGCCGCGCGCGGCGACGTGAAGCGCCTGCAGGACGAGCTCGACGCCCTGAAGCGAGCGCGGGTCGGAGCCCCGGCGCCGACCGCCGCCGCGCCGACTGCGCCGCGCACCGTGAAGGTCGACCCGCGCTGCCAGAACCCGGGAGATCCTCTCTGCCCGCAGATCAGCGGCGGGCGCTGACGCGCGCGCGACGGAGAGGCGCCGCCGGCCCAGGCAAAGCGTGATACGTTCGGGCGCATGTCGAAGCTGCCCGCGCTCACGCTCGGCCTCGTCGCCATCGTGGCGACCTCCTCGGCGCTCGCCCAGAACGCCGCTCCCCCGACCGACTGCCCGCCGGGCTCGGTCGGCAAAGCCGAGGGCCAGAACACCTGGTGCGAGCCCTCGATCTGCGAGAGCGAGGCCCAGTGCACGCCCGGGCAGGTGTGCCGATCGGTGGCGCTCTGCGTCCAGATCGGCACCCTCGACAAGAAGGACGGCGGGCCCACCCTCGCCCAAGACAAGAACGCGGGCAACAAGCTCATGGCGGTCGGCCGCTGCGGGCCCGATCAGAAGTGCCCCGAGAACACGGTGTGCAACGAGAAGAAGCGGTGCGTCGATCGCGCAGCGTCGGATCGGATGGGACCGCCGGCCACTGCCACCGCGAGCGCGAGCGCCGGCGCGGCGGGCTCCGGAGACGCCAAGAAGTCCTCCTGCGGCTGCGACGCGGTCGGGAGCCGCACCCCGGGCGGCGCGCTCGCGGCGTGCCTCGGCCTGGCCTCCGCCCTCTTCGTCGTCACGCGGAGGCGCTCGCGACGTGTGTGACACCCTCGTCATCGTCGGCGCCGTCGCTGGCAGGGGGGGAGTGCTGTTCGCCAAGAGCTCGGATCGCGATCCGAACGAGCCGCAGGCCGTGGAGTGGCATCCGGCGAAGGACCACCCCGAGGGCGCTTGGGTGCAGTGTACACATATTCGCGTGCCCCAGGCGCGTCGCACCCACGCCGTGCTCCTCAGCCGCCCGGTGTGGATGTGGGGCGCGGAGATGGGCACGAACGAGCACGGGGTGACCATCGGCAACGAGGCGGTGTTCACCCGCGCGCGGCCGAGCAAGGTCGGCCTGACGGGCATGGACATCCTGCGCCTCGCGCTCGAGCGCGCCCGCACCGCGGACGAGGCGGTGGAGGTCATCGCGTCGATGGTGGAGTCGCACGATCAAGGCGGGCGGTGCGGCTTCGAGAGCGAGCGCTTCACGTACCACTCGAGCTTCCTCGTGGCCGACCCCGAGCGCGCGTGGGTCGTCGAGACCGCCGGCCGGCGGTGGGCCAAGGAGCGGGTGGTGGGCGCGCGGGCGATCTCGAACGGCCTCTCGATCGCCGACTTCGCGGCCGAGCACTCGGATCCGGTGCGGTCGTGGGTCGCCTCGTGCGCGGTGCGCCGGCGGCGCACCGAGTCGCTCGCCGAAGGCGTGCGCGGCGCGCACGGGCTCGCGCGCATCCTCCGCGACCACGGGCCCGGGCGCGCGTGGCCCGAATATTCGTGGCTCAACGGCGGGATGCGTGCACCTTGCATGCACGCGGGCGGGATCGTCGCCTCCGCCCAGACCACCGCGAGCTGGGTGAGCGAGCTCGACCCGAAGGGGCCGCGGCACTGGGTGACGGCCACGTCGAGCCCGTGCCTGTCGCTCTTCAAGCCGGTGGCGGTGGGCGACCCGCTCGCGCTGCCGGTGCCCGACGTCCGCCCCGACGCGTCGCTCTTCTGGTCGCACGAGCGCCTGCACCGGCAGGTGATGCGGAGCCCCGAGCACCTCGCGCCGCTCTTCCTCACCGAGAAGAACGAGCTCGAGCACGAGACCTTCGCGGGGATGGCCTCGGCCGAGGCGTTCGCCCTCCACGAGATGCGCCTCCGCGAGTGGACGGAGCGCGTCCTCCTCGAGGGCTCGCGCGACGAGCGGCCGCGCTGGGTGCGGCGGTACTGGAAGAAGCGCGACCGGGTGCTCGCGCCGTGACCGCCCTCGTGCGCTTGCGTCCACCGGCGTGGATCGGCCAGACCCTGCGCTACGCGACGCGCCCCCGAGCGAAGCGCGCGTTCCGCACCGTCCTCGACGCCGCCGACCTCCTCGCGCACGGCGCGACCACCGAGGTCCACCTCGAGTCCGACGAGGACGGGGTCCGGCTCCACGCCGCCGTCGACCTCCGCGAGGGCCGCATGGTCGACGTCATGCACCACGACGCCGACCTCGCGCTCCGCCGCCTCGAGCGCCGGGTGTCGACCCGAGACGGCGGGCCGTCGCGCTCCGAGACCATCGACTTCGGCGCCGCGACGCACCCGCTACCGTCGTCGCTCTACGTCGACGTCGGCGCGCCGTTCCTCCTCGGCGGCGAGCCGTTCGACGGCAAGAGCCGATCGATCTACGTGTGGATCTGCGATCGCTTCGTCGCCAAGGTCTACTTCGAGAGCCGGGGCAAACACACGCTCACCGTGCCCGCCGGGCGCTTCGAGACGATCGAGGTGGTGATGTACCCCGATCTCAACGACTGGGTCCCCCTGCCCTCCGTCATCACCAAGCTCTCGAAGCCGTTCATCCCGAAGTATCACATGTGGTACGAGGCCCGCGCGCCGCACCGGCTGGTCCAGTTCGAGGGCCCGCACGGTCCGCCGGGGGCTCCCGAGATCGTCCTCGAGCTCGTGTCGATGGGCTGACTCGCGGCCGCCGCGAGATCAAGTACCCTGAGGGGATGAAGCACGTCCGAGCCTCGAACTGCGCCGCGGTGGCCGCGGTGGCGAGCCTCCTCGGCCCGCCGCTCCCTCCGCCGGCCTCGGTCGTGAAGCCCTGAGACGAGCCGCTCGCTCGCGGAGGGCGCGTGCGCGTGGATCGACTGGGATCCATCACCCTGCGATCCCGACAGCCGCACCCAGGCGCCCAAACCCTCGACCTTGCTATTGAATTACATTTGCCTACATAGGCCTACTTCGTGCTTCAGCTCTCGCATGCGCTCACCTCTCACCGCCCTCGTCTTGGCCTTCATGGTCGGCACCGCCGCGACCGCGTGCGCGCCGGCGGACGACGAGGCCGAGAGCGAGACGGGTGAGGAGGCGGTGAAGGTCGACACCACGAGCCCGGAAGCGCGCGCGCAATACGACGCGAACGTCGCCTTCGCGAACGGCTACCGCGCCCGCTGCCAGAAGAAGGGCAGCGGCAAGCGCGTGCTCGTCACCGGCTACGGCCGCTTCATGAGCATCAGCAACAACGCGACCGGCCGCATCGTCAGCGCGCTCGTCCCCGACGCGCGCTACCCGGAGACGACGCAGCCCCCCGCGGGCCAGGTCGATCCGCCCGGCGCGCAGCTCTCGGTCGGCACCGCGGTCGTGGACCTCCCCAACGCGGGTCGCGCCGACGTGTGCGGCATGGTCCTGCCGGTGTACTGGGACCTCGCGGCGATCCTCGTGAGCAAGGAGGTCGAGGCGTTCGACCCCGACCTCGTCATCATGATGGGCGTCGCTGGCGGCAGCCAGCCGATCTGGATCGAGCTCGGCGCGGTGAACAAGGCCGCGCCCCTCGACGACGGCTCCGACCGCCTCCGCCCCGCCGTCCGCGAGAACGAGGCCTTCGCCCCGATCGTCGACCGCGCGGCGCGCGAGGACCAGGCGCGCGGCAACTTGATGTCGTGGGCGCGCGTGCAAGCCGCCGCCGAGAAGAAGGCGAAGGAGCTCGCCGGCGAGGTCGACTCCCGCGGCCGACGCTTCGACGACGTCCTCCCCGGCGCCAAGCTCGCCGGCTTCCCCCGCGACTCGAACACGTACCTGTGCAACAACGTCACCTACGCGACCGGGTACATCATGGATCACCCCGGCCGGAAGGTGACGCTCCTGCGCGCGAGCAGCAAGGTCCGCGGCCGGCCGAACCAGGTCGACGTCACGATGACGGCGGATCACCGCGCGACGCCGCGTGCTTTCATCCACTGGCCGAGCTCCCTCTCGAGCGAGCAATACGCGCCCGCGGCCAAGGTGCTG
>JAEUKG010000901.1 GCA_016794325.1 Myxococcales bacterium
GCGGCGATCCGCGAGCTCTTCGCCGACAAGTTCAAGAGCCAGGCGATGGCGCGTCCGGGCGGGACCTTCGTGAGCGTCGAGCAGGTGCTCGAGGCGTTCAAGAAGAACGGGGTGACCCTCGTGAAGGTCGCCCAGCACCTCGGAAACTTGTATAGTGCAACTTATTGCGTCGGCGCCTTCACCGAGGGCGAGCGCGTCGCGCTGAGCATCTGCGAGTACACCGACGTGAAGTCGGCGAACGAGGGCGTGAAGGCGGCGAGCAAGGGCCTGTCGGCCCTCAAGGAGCTCAAGATGACGCTGAGCGGGCAGACGCTGCTCGTCACGCGCGCCGACAAGCCCGGCCCCGAGGCCGAGGCCGATCGCAAGAAGCTCATCGACGCCTTCACCGCGATCAAGCCCGAGCCCCACGCGGCGCCGTCGGGCGCCCCGAGCAGCGCGCCGCCGCCGGCGCTCCCCGGAGCCCTCACCGCCAAGCCCGCCGCCAGCGCGCCCCCGAAGTGAGCGGCCTTCAGTCCGGGAAGTGCGAGAGCACGATCGGCTTGTACGCGACCATGAAGAGCTCCTCGCACAGGGTGTCGCGGAGGTACGGGACCTCGGTCGAGAGCACCTCGACGAGCTTGCTCGTGCCGAAGCGGCGGAGCGGCGCGTAGAGCCAGCGGTAGTTGAGGAAGCCGGCCTTGACCGCGCAGTCGCGGAGCGTCCAGCGGGTGGCGAGCCCGATGTGCTGAGGGTCGTCCGTGCCCGGGGTGTGGGGGATGACGTATTTGCGCGGGTCCTCGAGGCGGAGGAGGGCCTTGGCCTGGCGGAACCGCAGCGAGGCGGTGAGGTAGGTGAGGTTCGGCGTCTTGATGACGGCGCGCGCGCCCGGCTTGAGCACGCGGCGGACCTCGGAGAGCACCGCGACCTTCACGTCGTCGGTGATGTGCTCGACGAAGTCGCTCGCGATCACGCCGTCGAAGGTGTTGTCGGGGAAGTCGAGCTTCGACGCGTCCGCGCAGATGGCCTCCCCCTTCACCTTGTAGCGGCGCATGAACTCGTTGGCGGTCGCGACGTGTTTGGGGTCGAGATCCACGCCGAAGACGGTCGCGCCCTGGAGGCCGCAGTAGACCATCGTGGGCCCGTTGGCGCAGCCGATGTCGAGGAGCTTCATCCCCGGCGCGGGGGCGAGCGCGTGGAGCGCGACGTCGCGGAGGCGGAGGAAGTCCACGTTCTTGCGGCGGCGCTTGGGCTGCACGACCTTGCCCTTGTCGGCGTCCGGGGCGATGCCGAAGTAGCCTCGCAGCCAGGCCTCGTCGCTGTCGTTCGGGTCGTCGGTCTTCAGCTCGTACATGGACATGGCGGGGGCTCTCATAGCAGGTCCCTTCGGTGAGGTGAAGGCGGCCCCGGCGGTCGCCGCCGGCGAAAAAAGCCTCCGGACCGCATGGTTGCGCCGCCCTCGACGTTCGTTCAGCCCGCGGCGAGCCTCCGCCCCGATCGGGCGGACGCGTCCGCCCCGATCAGCCGAACGCGCGCTCGAAGAACCAGCGGGTCGCGACGACCGCGATGACGATGGAGCCCCCCACCAGCACCCAGCGCCGGTAGACCGCGGTCCTCCGGGCGGCGAACGCGATCGGCACGAGCACCGACACGACCGCGAGCTGGCCCACCTCCACCCCGGCGTTGAAGCCGACGAGGGTCGACAGGAGGGCGCCGCGCCCGAGCCCGAGATCGGCGAGCGTCGACGAGAAGCCGAACCCGTGCATGAGCCCGAGGACGAACGCCGCCATCCAGCGATCGCGCTGGAGGGTGGGCCGCAGGTTCTCGAGCGCGGCCACGATCACCGACAGCGCGATCGCCGACTCCACGAGGCGCGACGGCAGCGTCACGAGGCCGAGGGCCGCGAGGCTCAGCGTGATCGAGTGGGCCGCGGTGAACGCGGTCACGATGCGGGCGACGTCGAAGAAGACCTCCTTGAGCTTCTCGCGGGGCCGCCACTCCTTCCCCTCCCGCACCAGCACCGCCGGCAAGAGCAGCGCGAGCAAGAAGAGCATGTGGTCGTAGCCGGTCCAGATGTGGAGCACGCCCTGGCGCACGATCGCTCCGAACGAGCGCGTCGCGCCGATCGAGAGCGTCTTTTCGGGCTCGCTCTTGCCGAGGACGTGCACGGCCTCGGCGTCGCCCGAGCGGACGCGGACGATCGCGCGGTGGGAGGGGTCGACGTCGAACAGGAAGTCGTAGCGGACCGTGATCTCGCCGGCGCCGGGGCACGCGGCCTCGTAGAAGAGGACGGCGTACCGGCCGTCGGAGTGGCTCGCGACGCCGGCGAGGGTGGGGCGCCGGAGCTCGCAGACCCCGCCCGCGGTGCGGAGGGCGAGCCCGGCGCGGGTGGCGGAGACGATGGCCGGCTCGGCGGCGGTGAGCTCGGCGTACGTCACCTTGCCGTCGCGGTCGGCGTCGAGCCCGAGCGCGAAGTCGAGATCGCGCACGGCGACGTCCCAGCGGACCAGCGTGATCGCGCCGCTCGGCGTGAGGGTGAGGTAGGCGTCGCTCGGCTTGTGGGCGCGCGCGGGGAGCGCGACCACGAGGCACGCGAGGAGCGCGAGGAGCGTCACGAGCGCTCTCATGGCCTCGCCTTCACCTCCGCCGCGAGCTTGCGGAGCGCGACGTCTTCGGCGCCGCTGGCCTCGAGCCACGCGATCACGGGATCGGCGGCGCGGGGCTCCGACGCGGCGAGCGCGCTCTCGAGGAGGATCCGCGCGTCGGCCGGCTCCTTCTGCACGTCCCAGTTGGCGCGGGCGAGATCGAGGGCGCGCTTGGGCGCCTTCTCGCCGTGGAGCGCCCACCGCGCCTCCTCGCGGCGGTGCACCACGTCCCCGCGGAGCCGGCTCGCCTCGTAGCGCGACGCGAGCTCGGCCTTCACCCGCGCGTGGTCGGGATCGCCCGCGGCCGCCTTGGCGAGGACGACGCGCAGGAGGAGGCCGTCGTTGTCTTCGTGCGCGGCGAGCAGCGCCGCCGCCTCGCGCGGCCTCCCCGCGTCGAGGAGGAGATCGGCGTACGCGCCGAGGACGTACGCGTCGTCGGGGGTGAGGTCGAGGGCGCGCTTGTAGTCGGCCTCGGCCGCCGCCGCTTCGCCGAGGCGCGCGCGGAGCTCGCCCGCCGCGCCCGCCGCCCACGCGACGAGATCCTTGGGCACGCGCGCGGGCCTCGCGAGCGCGGCGTCGATGCGGCCGATCGCCTCGCGGGCCTTGCCGGTCGAGCCGAGCACCCCCGCCACGCACACGTCGTGGACGAGCGGCGCGACGTGGGGCCGGGCGGCGGCGCAGCTCCGCTCCGCTTCCTTGTAGTCTGCACGCACCGTGAGGACCACCGCGCGGGTGAGCCACGCCTGGGCGTCGTCGGGGCGCTTCTGCAGGGCGCGATCGAGATCGGCGAGCGCCGCCGGGAAGTCGTGGCGCGACTGCTCGATGGTGGCGCGCAAGACGAGCACCTCCGCGGGCGCGTCGGCGTCGCTCCACCAAGGCGCGAGGGCCGCCTCGGCGTGGCCGAGGTGCCGCGGATCCCCCGTCTTTCGCGAGGCCTCGATGCTCCGCTTGGCGGCCGCGACCGCGCGCGCGAGCGCCGCCTCGTCGCCCTTGTCGGCGGCGCGCAGGCGGCGGAGCTCGGCCGCGGACGCGCCGCGGCCCTCGGCGGCGGCGCGGTCGAGCAGGACCTCGCCGGGCGCGGGGACGCTCACGTCCTCGGCGCCCTCGCCCGCCTTCGGGCGGAAGACGAGCCCGAGCGCGACGACGGCGGCGAGCGCGCCCCCGAGCACGGCGAAGCGAGCCTTGCGCATCGGCCAGAGTCTTACGGGCTTTTGGCGGTTCGTCGACGCGAAACTTCGCGGCGGCGGCGGCGACGCGCGCCGCCGGGCTCGTCAGAGCAGCGGCGAGAGCAGCCGCGCGGTGCCCTCGAAGAGGCGCGCCCCGAGCGGCAGCTTGGCGCGATCGGCGGGAGCGATCCGCTTCGACTCGCGGCTGTCGGCCTCGAACAGATCGGCGAGGACGTCGGCGATCCGCCGCCCGAAGACGAGCGCGGTGACCTCGAAATTGAGCCGGAAGCTGCGGTTGTCGAGGTTGGCGGTGCCGATCGCCGAGAGCCAGTCGTCGACGACGATCGTCTTCGCGTGGAGCATGCGCGGCTGGTACTCGAGGATCACCACCCCCGCCTTGAGCAGCTCGTCGAAGTAGGAGCGAGCGGCGGCGGAGACGATGCGCGAGTCGCTCTTCTTCGAGACGAGGAGGCGCACGTCGACGCCGCGGAGCGCCGCCGTCTTGAGCGCGAGGAGGAGCGACTCGTCGGGGACGAAATACGCGGTGGTGAGCCACACCCGGCGCTTGGCCGCGTTGATCGCCGCGAAATAGGCCATCTTGATGGTCTCGTGCTCGGTGTCGGGCCCCGAGTCGAGGATCTGCACCGGCTCGCCCGCGCGGTGCTCCGGCGCGTCTTCGGAGGCGATCGGCAGGTAGCGTTCGCCCTGCGGCGCTTGGCCACGCGTGTAGTGCCAGTCCTCGAGGAACACGAGCTGCAGGCCCGCCACGCACGGACCCTCGAGGTAGAGGTGGGTGTCGCGCCAGCCGTCGGCGCGCACAGCCACGTTGTCGTCGTCGTGGACGTTGATGCCGCCGCAGAAGCCGACCACCCCGTCGCACACGACGATCTTCCGGTGGTTGCGGAAGTTGAGGAGCCGGGAGCGGCGGCGGAGGTTCAGCCGGTTGAAGAACGCGACCTGACCTCCAGCGTCGACGAGCGGCTCGAGGAACGCCTTGGACAATCGCGACGAGCCCACCGCGTCGACGAGGAGCCGCACCTCGACGCCGCGCTTGGCGGCGGCGACGAGCGCGTCGCGGAGCTCGGCGCCCGTCTGGTCGGGCTCGAAGATGTAGTAGAGGACGTGCACGTGGTGCTCGGCGGCCTCGATCGCCGCGCGCAGCTTGGCGAACTTCTCCTTGCCGTCCACGAGCACCTCGCAGGCGGTCGCCACGGAGCACGGCGCGACGTTGGTGGTCTGGCCGATGTGGACGATCTGCCGCGCGAGCTCGCGCGAGACCTGCTCGCGCATGGTCGCGTCCTGGATCTTGAAGCGCGGGCCCGAGAGCGCCTGGCGCGCGCGCAGGCGCTTGAGGCGGCTGCGGGTGAGCTTGCGCGGCCCGACGAAGTAGAAGATGACGAACCCGACGACGGGCATGAACGCGAGCGCGAGCACCCACGCGAGCGTCGCCATCGGCGACCGCTTCTGGAGCAGGATCCACCCCGAGAGCAGGACGACGTAGGCGATCTCGACGATGCCGAGGACGCTGAGGATCGGGTGTTCGAGCAGGGGCCCAGGGTATCACTGCGGGGGCGTCGACGCCGCCCAACGCGCGGCGCGCGGAGCCGTCAGCGAAACGCGGCGCGCAGGGTCGCGAGGCGGGCGCGGACCTCGGCCGTCGTCTGCGGGCCGTGGTGGACGACGACGGCGCAAAGCTTCCCCTTGAAGCCCGTCGCCGAGTAGTCGTCGTCGGCGTCGACCTTGCCGAGCAGGAGGTCCGCCTTCGCCGGCTGGGCCGTGCTGCCCGCGACCGGACCGTACGTCTGCGCGCCGACGTGGAGGTAGAGCTGGCCGCCGGTCACGTGGAGCGCCACCGCCTCGAGCTCCTCGGGCGCGCCCTTGGGGCGGGCCGTCGGCTCCGCGACCTCGACGCCGCTCTGGGTCTCGAGGCTCGCCTCGAGGCGCGCCGCGTATTTGCGCTCGCTCTCGGTCGACGTGCGATCGAGCCGGCGGAACTCGGTGAAGAGCGCGTACCCGCGGTACGAGTAGTACCAGGTGCCCGCCGGCGCCCCGGTGGAGACGGTGCGCGCGACCGCGGCGCGGCCGAAGTCCCCGTTGTCGAGCGTCGCGCTCGGCTGCACCACCGCGAGCACGCTGGTCTCGCCGCTCGGCGAGCTCAAGAACCCGTCGTCCGCGAGGACGAGCAGCGATCCGCGCGAGAAGTCGGCGCAGCGGCGGCCGCCGACCATGGCCACGAGCGGCGCCGAGGCGGCGAGCGAGCGGCTCTCGGCCTTGCGCGTGCCCGACACCACGTCGCGCCACGCCGTGATCTCGCCGCTCGGCTCGGCGACGATCGAGTCGGGCGTGAGCGCGACGACGTCGCCGGCGATCGCGGCGGGGAACGTGCTCGGCGGCGCGCCGTCGCCGCCGTCGGCGACGTCGGCGGCAGCCCCAGCGTCGGCGTCCGGCGTCGAGGCGTCGGCAGCCGCGGCGTCGAGCGCGCTCGCTTCCGCCGCGCCGGCGTCGACCGCGCGCGCCTCGCGCGAGTCGATGCCGAGGAGGAGCTGACATCCGCCGACGCCGAGGAGCAAGCCGAGCGAGAGCCCCAACAAGGCCGCACTCCTCGCGGCTCCCCCGCGTCGTTCTTCGCCCCCCATCGCCGACATTCGCGCCTCCCTATAGCCGAGGGCGCGCGAAAGGTAAGGGCTTTCGGCGCCACCCCGGGTCCGCGTCGCCGTCCCGCGACGAAGACGCCCCGAGGAGGCTGGCTCCCCGGGGCGTTCGGGACGTCGTGGTCGTCAGCGGAGCTGGCCGCGCGCGGTCACCGGTTCAGGCAGGCCTGGAGCTCCTTGCTCTGGGTGAAGCCGCACTTGCCGTCGGCCTGGCGCTCGCACTTCGCGGCGCGGTAGCAGCCGTACTCCGGGCGCATCTCGCACGTCGTGAACATGTCGCGATCCGCGCACACGTGACCGCTGCAGCCCGTCTTCACGCACGCGCCCTGGGCCGCGTCCTTGATGCACACCGGCAGCGCGCCGCCGTTGATGCCCTTCATCTCGCAGTGCGTGCCCGAGGCGCAGCGCACCGCGGCGCAGGTGGCGCCGCCGGGCTTCTCGATCTCGACGGTGAACGTGAACTTCTTGGCGGGCGGATCGTTGCCGAAGCTCCGCTTGTACTCGAGGCTCACCGTGTGCTTGCCGACCATCGACAGGCCGCCCTTGGTCTTCCAGGTCATCACCTGGCGCCCGCCCGAGCCCACCGCGCCCGACCCGCTCGACACGAAGTCATCCTTGGCGGGATAGCCGAAGGTCCGGTCGGTGCCGACGATGACCCACTTGTATCCGGTCGTCGGGTTGCTCGAGAGCTTCAGCGTGACGTTCTGCCCCTCCTGGACCGTGAAGGTCTTGCCGCTGTCGTCGTCGTCGATGTTGAAGGCGCGGAGCTCGTCGACCGCGTCGGCGTCCTCCCCCGTGCTGCTCGTCTCGGCCCCCGGATCGTCGGCGCCGGCGCAGCCCACCGGGAGGGCGAGGAGACCGAACGGGACGGCAACGGCGAGGAGGAGGGAGGAGAGGCGCATGGGGAAGGTCCTTCGTAGTGGGAGGATGTAGGTCTGTGTCAGACGGTCGCCTACAAGCACCCGCCGTGCCGGAGCCAAGTCCTTAGAATTGCGTGTGCGCGCTGCTGGGTAGGAGCATCACCGACATCTCGGTGATCCACCCCCTTGGATCCAGGAACGTGCGCTCCCTTTCTTGACGCATCGTGGCACCGCGGTAGCTTTCGCGGCGGAGGGGCCGCGCTCTCGCGAGCGCGCCCGGTCGAGGAGGAAGTCATGGTGAGGCGGCTCTCGGTCGCGCTTGTGTGCGCGGCGGCGTTCGCGTGCGGCTCGGGCGACGGTACGACGGAAGAAGCACCGGCGAAGAAGCGCGGCTTCGTCCCGCCGTCGGGCGAGGGCGCGCCCAACGCCACGCCGACGAGCAGCCAGGA
>JAEUKG010000241.1 GCA_016794325.1 Myxococcales bacterium
GCGTTCTACCGAGTCCCAGTCGTTCATCGCCGAGTCCCCTTCTGAGCTGACGCGGGACCTTCCGAGCCCGCGAGTGACGTGTCGGCCGAAAGTGGGTCCATCGGATGATACAAGGAGGACACCATGAGTTTTGACCTCGCCGTGTTTCGTCCGAGGAAGGCGCTCGATGCGGCGGCGGCGGGCGCGATCTACGCGGCGCTCACCAGCGAGGGGGCGAGCGCCCCGGCAGGGCTCGTCCGCGCTAAGGAGCTGGTGGCGTTCTACGAGGCGCTGACGGCGAGGTATCCGGAGATCGACGACGAGCCCGACGAGAGCCCGTTCGCGGTGGCGATCGAGCGGCGCCCTGACGCGGTGGTGATCAACCTGTCGTTCTCGCGGGTCGACGAGGTGGCGCACGCGATCGAGCAGCTCGCGAAGGCGCACGGGCTCGACGTGTACGATCCGCAGGAGCGGAGGCTGATCTGCGCGACGGATCCCGACGCGGTGCGGCGGCCCGCTCCGGCCCAGAAGAAGCTCTCTCCCAAGGAGGGGCTCGCGCGGTTCGTGGCCGGGGTCGGCCCCGGGCTCGAGGCCCTCGGCTTCGCTCCCGTGCCGCGGGCGAAGCACACGTGGCGTCGGCGGTCGGCCGAGGGAGTCCTCCACCGGATCGGCCTGAACCTCGCGACGCGGGAGGTTCGGACCGACGTGGCCGTCGGCCACGAGCGCGTGCTCCCGTGGCTCGCCGCGGCGACGGGCGCGCGCGAGCCGCTCCCTGCGATGAGC
This sequence comes from Myxococcales bacterium, assembly GCA_016794325.1. GTDB lineage: Bacteria > Myxococcota_A > Polyangia > Polyangiales > Polyangiaceae > SXNL01. The sequence continues at coordinate 763 of JAEUKG010000241.1, forward strand.
CTCGGCTACCTCCACCTCCGCGGGTGGATCCCCGGCGAGCCATGGCGCGACGACGCCGTCGAGCTCGAGTACGCGATCGACCACGCGGGCCGCGTCGAGAAGTCGGCCGAGCGCTTCGTCCGCGACGTCGAGCGCTTCGCGGCGCCGTTCTTCGACGCGCTGGGCACGACCGCGGCGATCGCCGACTTCTTCACGCGGACGAAGACCTTCGCGAAGCCGCGCGCCAACTGGGGCCTCGAGCGCGAGACCGTCGCGGGGCCGTCCGAGCGCTTCTGGCGCGAGGATCGCGCGCTGCTCCTCGAGATCGCGATGCGCGCGCTCGCCGACCCGTCGTCGCTCGACGCGTGCGTCGCCGAGGCCCAGGGGCGCGGCGCGGTGTGGACGAAGAAGGACATCTACGGCGGCTCGCCGCAGCTCGCGGGTTTCATCACCGCGCTCGCCCGAGCCATCCGCGACGAGATAGTTCCGACGAAGGCGTCGACGAAGACGAAGGCCGCGGCGAAGCCGAAGACGAAGGCCGCGGCGAAGCCGAAGAACAAGAGTGGAGCCGCGAAGCGCCGCGGATAGCCGCGGTTTGCCGAGACCCGTGACCTCGACTCGAAGCCTCCCGACCGCGAGGCCTCGTTGCCGAGCACGGTCGGCCTAGTGCCCGCCTACGCGCGCGTCCGCGGGATCGAGCTGCCGCAGGGATGGGCCAGCCGGCGCGCGCGCCGTGCGATTTCCGTTGACGCCCTGCCCGCGAATTCGGTCGTCGCCGGTCGGGCTCGCCGCTAACGTCCCGCTCGATGGCCTCGCATCGCCGCGTCGAGACGCCCGAGGACGCCGAGGCGCTCCTCGTCGAGCTGGGCGCGCCCGAGCGCCTCGTCCGGCACGGTCGCCTCGTGCTCGAAGCGGCGGACGCGCTCCTCGCGCACGTCGACTCTCTTGGGATAGCGGTCGACGCTCGCCTCGTCCGCGCGGGCGCGCTGCTCCACGACGCCGGAAAGATCCTGCACCCCGGGGAGCTGTCCGGGGGCGGTTCGGAGCACGAGCCGGACGGGGAGCGCCTCCTCGTCGCGCACGGCGTGGATCCGGCCGTCGCGCGGTGCTGCGTGAGCCACGCGCGGTGGGCGACCATGAGCTCGTCGCTCGAGGAGCTGCTCGTCGCGCTGGCGGACGCCCTCTGGAAGGGCGTCCGCCGGGCGCCGCTGGAGACGCGGGTGATCGGCGAGATCGCGGGGCGCCTCGGCGTCGACGTGTGGTCCGTCTACACCGATCTCGACTCGTGCTTCGAGCGCATCGCGGACGGCGGCGCCGAGCGGCTGCGACGGAGCGTGTGAGCGCGTGAGGCGTCAGCCGCCCGCGGGCGGGGCCTCGCGGCCGAGCGAGCTCGTCATCGACTCGGGATAGCGGAGGCCGGCGGCGCAGCCGATCGGGAACGCGGCGTCGAGCGCGGCCACGTCGGCGTCGTCGAGCGTGACGCGGAACGCCTCCAGGTTGCGCTCGACGTTCTCGGGGCGGCCCATCCCCACGAGCGGGACGAGATCGTCGCCCTTGCGCAGGATCCACGCGAGCGCGACGGACGACATCGCGACGCCCTTCTTCGCGGCCATCGCGTCGAGGGGCGCGAGGCGCGCGACGTTCGCGGCCAGGTTCGCCCCCTGGAAGCGCGGCACCTGGGCGCGCCAGTCGCCCGCCGCGAGATCCTCGGGCGCGCGGATCGTGCCGGTGAGCAGGCCTCGGTGGAGCGGCGAATACGCCACGAACGTGATGCCGAGCGAGCGCGTGACCGGGAAGAGATCGCGCTCGGGGTCGCGCTGCAGGAGCGAATATTCGGTCTGGAGCGCCGCGATCGGGTGGACCGCGTGCGCGCGCTGGATGGTCTTGGGGCCCGCCTCGGAGAGGCCGATGGCGCGCACCTTCCCCGCCTTCACCATCTCCGCCATGGCGCCGACGGAGTCCTCGATGGGCACCTCGGCGTCGACGCGGTGGAGGTAGTAGAGGTCGATGTGGTCGAGGCCGAGGTGCTTCAAGCTGCGGTCGACCGCCTCGCGGAGGTACGCGGGGCTGCCTCGGCTCGCCTTCGTGGCGACGACGGCTCGGTCGCGGCGATCGCGGACGGCGCGGCCGACGAGCTCCTCGCTCTTGCCGTTGCCGTAGACCTCGGCGGTGTCGATGAGCGTGATGCCGGCGTCGAGCGCGCGCTGGATGGCGCGGACTCCGCCCTCGTCGTCGCGGGTGTCGTACCAGCCCGCGAACGCCATGGCGCCGAGCGCCATCGCGCCGACGCGCACCTCACCCTGCCCCAGCTTGCGAGTCTCGATCATCGTGCCTCCGTTGGTCCGACGACCGTACCTGCCGGGGGAGCGCGAGGCCACCGGGTTCTTGCGCGCGGGCGCGCTCCCGGCACGCGCGCTCGGCGCGGATCAGGCAGAGAGGCGGGCGCGCGCGCGGACGGCCCACACCGAGTCGGGGTGAGCGAGCGCGAGCGCGGACTCCCACGCGGCGCGGGCCGCCTTGGGATCGCGGTCGACGAGGATGTCACCGCGGAGGATGTGCCGCGACGGCCTCGCCTCGACGGCGAGGGCCTCCTCGACGCGGCGGAGCGCGGCGGCGCGGTCGCGGGTGCGCTCGTAGGCGGCGGCGACCTCGAGCGCCTGGCCCAGCGAGGCCGGCGCCTCGAGCGGGCGGAGCCGCTCCACGATCGCACCGAGCGACCCGCCGTCGAAGGTGAAGGTCGGGCCCGCGCTCGGCTCGAGCCGGTAGGCGGCCCACGCGCGGTGGACGTCGCGCTGGAGCCGGTGGAGCTCGTCGAGCTCCGCTCCGTCGAGCGTCGCCAGGACCCGAGCGATCGCCGGTCGATCACCAACGGTCACGAGCGCCGCGAGCGCTCCGAGCGAGTCCGTCACCGTGCGCTTCGCCTCGTCGATGCGGAGCATCGCCTCCGCCGCGCGCGCGAAGCACTGGAGGTCGAAGGCGTGGCCGGCCAGGAGCCTGCAACGCGAAGGGTCGCCCTCGAGGAGGGCCATCGCCGCGTCGAACACGGGCTCGAGGGTGGCGTGGGGAGTGCGCGGTTCGACGTAGGAGAAGACGACCGACACCACGTGAAAGAGGGTCGCCGCGCATCGCCCCTCGGCGGCGTCGCGCGCGGCGAGATCCCCCGCCCCCGAAAAGACGCACCCCTCGCAGATGTAGCCTGCGCTCCCCTCCATGATCCGCGCGACCTCCCGCCGGTGCGCGCCGCAGAAGGTGCACGTCGCCGCCTCGCTGGGGTCGCCGTTGATGAGCCCGTGGAGCCCCTTGCGGATGGTTTTCACGTTCATGAGTGCCCGTCGTCCCTGCCGCCCCGTGACGGCGCCACCGCCTCACGGCCTCACGACTCGTACGCACGTCGGGCCCCGAAGCTTCCTCGTCCCGACCACGACCATCGCGTCGCGGGCGCCAGAGAGCCGCCGTCGTTGCGCGGCTCCCTCACATGCGCTCGGGGACCTCGATGCCGAGCAGGTCCAGCGCGCGCGCGATGACCTTCGAGCCGAGCTCCACGAGGGCGAGGCGCGACGCGCGCGTCGCCGGGTCCACGTCGCTCTTGAGGATCGGGCATTTCTCGTAGAACGCCGTGAACGCCAGCGCGACGGCGTAGACGTAGCCGGCGAGGCGGTGCGGCTCGAGCGTCTCCTCGACGAGCTTCACGACGCCCCCGAAGGCCAGCAACTCGAGCACGAGGGCGCGCTCGGCGGGCTCGGTCACCTGGATCGCGCCCGGCTTCGCCCCCTCGGCCTTCCTGAAGATGGACCGCGCCCGCGCGTACGCGTACTGGGCGTAGCCCGCGGTGTTGCCCTCGAACGAGACCATGCGCTCGAGATCGAAGACGTAGTCCTTGATGCGGTCGCTGGAGAGGTCCGCGTACTTGATCGCCCCGACGCCGACCTTGCGCGCGACCTCGGACCGGACCGCGGGCTCGAGGTCCGGGTTCTTCTCCCCGATGACCGCGTCGGCCCGCTCGACGGCGGCGTCGACGAGATCGACGAGGCGCACGGTGTCCCCCGAGCGCGTCTTGAACATCCGCTTGTCGGTGCCGAGGACCGATCCGAACGCGACGTGCTCCGCGCGCCTCGGCGCGGCGAGCCAGCCGAGCGCCTTCGCGGCCTCGAAGAGCATCGCGAAGTGCTGCGACTGGGGCGCGCCGACGACGTAGAGGACGCGGTTCGCGCCGAGATCGCCGAGGCGGTAGCGGATGGCCGCGAGGTCCGTCGCGGCGTACCCGAACCCCCCGTCGCTCTTGCGCACGATCATCGGCAGCGGCTGGCCCTCCTTGTTCTGGAAGCCCGCGGGGAAGAGGCAGAGCGCGCCGTCGGAGATCGTCGCCTTGCCGCTCCCCTCGAGCTCCCCGGCGAGCGGCGCCAGGCGCCGGTCGTAGAAGCTCTCGCCGCAGGCGTCCTCCGCCTTCATGGTGATGCCGAGCTTCCGGTAGACCGAGTCGAAGTACTTCTTCGAGACCTCGACGAGCATCCTCCACCGGTCGAGCGTCTCGGCGTCGCCGGACTGGAGCGACACGACGCGCCTTCGCGAGCGCTCCGTGAACGCCGGATCCGCGTCGAACTTCGCGCGCGCGGCCTTGTAGAACGCGCCGAGCTCTCCGACGGCGAGGTCCTCCTCGGCCCGCTCGGCGCCGACGTCGAGCAGGTGCTCGATGAGCATGCCGAAGGGCGTACCCCAGTCGCCGAGGTGGTTCTGGCGGATGACCTCGTGCCCGCGAAACTGGAGCACCCGCGCGAGGCTGTCGCCGATGACCGTGCTCCGGAGGTGCCCCACGTGCATCTCCTTGGCGACGTTCGGGCTCGAGTAGTCGATGACGATGGTCTCCGGAGCCTCCGAGCGCGTAGCCCCGCTCCGTTCGTCGGCGAGCGCGGCGGTGGCTGCCTCGGCGAGCCACGATCCCCGCAGCGTGAAGTTGAGAAAGCCCGGCCCCGCGACCTCGACCTTCTCGACGAGATCACCCTGCTCGATCTTCGCGACGATGGCCTCGGCGATCGGCCTCGGAGCCATCTTCGCTCGGCGCGCGAGCCCCATCGCCAGGTCGGCCTGGAAGTCCGCGCGGTCCGAGCGCCGCACCGCGGGATCCACGTCGGCGAAATCGGCGCCGAGGGCGTCGATCGTGGCCTTCCGGACGACGGCAGCGAGGGCGAGCGACGGGTCGATCATGGGAGCGGATTTCTAGCAGAGATCCCCGTCCCTTCCTCCGTTCGAGCGACGCACCGCGCCGCGGACGCCCGGCGGCGCCGCCGGACGAGGCTCGCCTGCGGTCACGACGAGCCTCGGCCCTCAGGCCGGCGGGCTCAGGCTCGCTCCGCTCGACGCGGAGCGGCCGGCGGAGATCGCCGGGTCCGGCGCGGCGACGGTGATCACGACGTTGCCTCGCTTGTGGCCGGTGTCGACGTAGCGGTGCGCCTCGACGATCTCGTCGAGGCTGTAGGTGCGGTCGATCACGGTCTTGAGCTTGCCGGCCTCGACCTGATCCTTCACGAACAGGAGGTCTTCGGCGTCGACCTTCATGCTGGCGCCGGCGTCGGTGAGGACGTTCAGGTACCTCCCCGTCTCCGTGAGCGACCCCTTCACGTGAGACTTCGAGAGCTTGCCGACGGCGTCGAAGACGAGATCGTACTTCTCACCGTTCGCGGTGAAATCCGCGGCCGTGTAGTCGATCACCTTCGCCGCGCCGAGGGCGCGCACGAGCTCCAGGTTCCTGCCGCTGCAGACGCCGGTGACCTCGGCGCCGAGGTTCTTGGCGATCTGCACCGCGAACGTGCCCACGCTGCCCGACGCGCCGTAGACGAGCACCCTCTGCCCGGGCTCGATGTGGGCCTTGCGGAGGATGACCCACGCCGTCGTGGCGCCGTTGGCCACGGTCGCCGCCTCCTCGTGGGTCATGTTGGCCGGCTTCCTCACGAGCGGCGTGTCGACCGGGAGGCACACGTATTCGGCGTAGGCGCCGAGGTGCATCCCGGTGCTGCAGAAGACCTCGTCGCCCTTGCGGAAGGCCGTGACGTCGCTGCCCACCTCGTCGACGACGCCGGAGAGCTCCATCCCGAGCGGCTTCGGGTGCGTGAAGCCGACGCTCACGCGCATGAAGGCCTTCACGAACGGATCGAGCATCGCCCCCATCCCGGGCTTGAGCGCGCGGATCTTCGTGTCGCCGACGTGGACCGTCGTCGCGTAGACCTTGATGCGGACCTCGTCGTCCTTCGGGATCGGCTTGTCGACCTCGGTGAGCCGAAGGACCTCGGGCGGACCGTATTTGTCGCAGACGACGGCTTTCATGGGGTCACCTCGCACGCCGCCACGAGGCATCCGGCGTACCAACGCGGGACCCCTCGATCCCCTGGGAATTCCAGGGCGCGCGCGCGCCGACGCGCACGCGTTGCGGACGCGCGCAAGTTCGGCCTGGGAGGCAGGCCGACCCGCCGCTCGCGTCGCCCCGTCGCGCGATCAGCCTCGGCGATCGGACGCGCGGCCGCGCGCGAGGAGCCGCCGCAGGATCGCCGCGCTCTCGCGCTCGTCCGCGCCGGGCGGGACGACGCTCCGGGAGGTCGACGCCGCGCGACCGCGACCCGCCTCCACGAACAGGCTGAGCGCTCCGGTCGGCGCGACCTCGGGGCCCGCGAGCCGGAAGCCGACGCGGACCGGGGCGCCGTCGACGCGCGCGCGCCCGTAGACCTCGAGCCCGGCGCCGCGGCGGATGCGGATCGCGCCGAGGTCGACGCCCAGCCGCTCGCCGAGGCAGCGCAGGTTCGCGGACAGGATGCGCGTGAGGTAGAACGCGCCCCAGTACATCGCCTCCGGCGTCGTGTCGGGGGCCCCGGGCGAGTCGACCATGGCCTGCGCGACCGCGACGATCGGCTCCTCGGTGAGCAAGAACGTCGGGCGATCGGCCTCGGGCGCCCGGCGCTTCGCCTTCGCCGCGGGGCGCCCGTGCGTGAGCCAGCACTGGAGCGAGATGCGCGCGTCCTTCGTGTCGGTCGAGGCGACGCGTACGCGGGTGACCCGGTGCAGCGTCTTGCTCGGGAAGATCACCAGGCGGTTGTGGCGGAAGCGAACCGTCGCCTCCTCGCCGCGGTACGCGAGGACCAGATCCCCGCCGCGCACCTTGGCCGGATCCGCGGCGAGGAAGACGACCGCGGTGAGGTTGACGCCGGCGCCCTCGTCCTCGTGAAAATCGTAGTGGTCTCCGGTCATGTAGCTGGAGACCTGGAGGTGGGGCGCCCAGCAGCTCGGGATGATCTGGAAGAGCGGCTCGCGGGCCGACTCGAACCGCTCGAGCATCGGCTCCGCAAAGAGGTGCTCGCGGAACAGCCGCAGGGTCTTCGACGACTCGTGGATCCACGCGGCTCGGTTCCGGCGCCGCGGGTGCGCGAAGAAGACCGACTGCCCGTCGTGGCCGATGTCGCGCACGAGGCCCGGCTTCATCCGGCGGTCGAGCGCGTGGACCTCGGCGAAGATGGCGGAGAGGGCCGCTGGCGCGAAGAAGTCGTCCACGACCAGGTGGGCGCGCGGCCGGTCGCGCTCGATGAACATGGCCCTCGTTCGCACATCGGCGCGCCCCGGGCAAGCGCCGTCCTCGCGGCGCCCGAGCCCGCCGCGATCGGTCGCGCGTCCACGTCGGTGAGAGGCCAAGGCGCTCGAACGTGGTACGCTGGACTCTCCGACGGCGTGCGAGTGGATCGAGGATCGCTGGTCCAGGATCCGCATGCTCGCGCGTCCGCCGGAGCGCTCGCGGGCGCGATTCGGCGACGTCGACGGGAGGAAGGGGGCACATGGGGAGGACGGCATCCCGGGAGGTCGTCGAGGCGTTCGGTGCGTTCCTGCGGCGGAGGACCACGCTCTCCGACGAGGTTGTTCGTTCACGGATGGACGACCTGCGTGGAGGTCGCCTCCACGGGGCGAGTCCCTCGGCCGTCCTCTCGGGTGACGCCGCCTCGACCGTCGGGGCACCGGAGGGGGCGCTCACGGCCGCCGACGTCTCCACGGAGGAGGCGCGGAAGCGACTCGCGGGTCTCGCGGAGCGCGTCGCGGCGCAGCTCCAGGCCGGTGACGTGCCCTCCTTCGATCTGCCCGATCTGCACGGATCCAACGCCATCCACGATTCACGGGGGAACGTGTTCGTCGGGGCGAAGGTGCGACGGGTGGCCCTGGATCGACGGGGCGGCGAGGCGTTCATGCGCATCCTCCTCGCCCTCGAGGTGGCGTCCGACAACCTCCGCGACGCGAGCTGCACCACGAAGCGAGGGCTCTACTACCACCACCAGACGGTGCTCCCGGACGACGACAGGGATCAGCGGAACACGGATCGCGCCATCACGTCCCTCGCGAGCCTGCTCGGGGTGCGACGGAGGGCGCTCGGCTTCGTCGAGGCGCGTCGAGGTGTGGTCTTCGGCCGACTCGTCCTCCGTGAGGGAGGAACGGTCGTCGACGTGGCGCAGCTCGGGCCGGCCGGCCACCCAGTCCCACGGTTCACCGACGACGTCGAGATCCTCGGCTCCGACGCGCGGTTCGTCCTCGTCATCGAGAAGCAATCGGTCGCCCATCGCGTGGCGCAGACACGGTGGTGGGAGAAGGTCCCGTGCGTCATTGTGTGCAGCGAGGGTTTTCCGTCGCTCTCGACGCGGGAGCTCCTGAGGTCCCTCGTCGACACGCTCGGCATCAGAGTGCTGGTGTGCGCCGACGCGGACCCGAGCGGTATCCAGCTCGCCCTGACGTGTGCCCACGGGTCGATCGCAACGGCGCTGGAGACGCCCTGGTTGGCATGCGACGACGTCTGGTGGGCTGGGCTCCGCCCTTCGGACATCGACCACCACACGAGGGCGGACGGCCACATTCAGCTCGCGGCAACCGACTACGAGGAGGCGCGTCGGCTCCGCGAGCACCCCTCGTACGCCCACGTCACCCGAGAGGTCCGCGACGAGATCGCAATCCTCGTCGCGCGCGGGGTGAAGGTCGAGCTCGACGCGCTCACGCGCGACATGCCGCGCCTCGTCGACGACCACCTCCCCAGGATGCTCCTCCAGTCCGAGCCGCTCAAGCTCTGACCGACAGAAGGGCGCACGGCGTGGAGAGCGGCCAACGACCGGCACGATTTCGCTCCAGGGGCCGGCCTCTCGCCCAGGGTCGTCAGTCGCGACCGACGAGCGCCATGATGTCCTTCACCTCCAGCACCTGCTTCGGCGCGCCGCTCTGGGCGCAGCGGATCATCGCGCGGCCGAGCTGGGAGAGCGTGAGCGCGGGGAAGAACAGCTTCAGCACCGGCGCGAGCACGAGCGCCGCGCGGAAGAGCGCCTTCACGTGCTTCTGCCCCGGGTACGGCGTCATCAGCCCGGGGCGGAAGTTGTAGACTCCCTTGAACGGGAGCTTCGAGAGCGCGTTCTCGGCGCGGCCCTTCACGCGCGCCCACATCACGCGGCCCTTCTCGGTGCCGTCGGTGGCCGCGCCGCTCACGTGGACGAGCACCATCTCCGGGTTCAGCCGCGCGAGGGTCGTCGCGAAGGCGACGGGCGTGTCGTAGGTGATCACCGTGTACTCCGCCTCGTTCATGCCGGCCGAGCTGATCCCCGCGCAGTAGAAGCACGCGTCGTAGCCCGTGAGCTTCGCCTCGGCATCCGCGTCGAGCTCGCGAAAGTCGCGCACCTGCAGCTGCTCGAGCTTGGGGTGCGTGTGGTTCGTGGGCTTGCGCGAGACGCTGAGCACCTTCTCGACCGCGGGGTTGTCGAGGCACTCGAGCATCACGCCCTCGCCGACCATCCCGGTCACTCCCGTGAGGATCACGCGCATGGCGAAGGAGTACACGATCGCCGCGCCGCGATGTCCTCTTTCCGCGCGGCCGCGGCCTGGAGCTCACGCGCGGGCCACGAGCATCCAGCACGCCGCCGTGAAGCGGAGCTCGGGGCCGTGGATCCAGGGATCGAACGCGGGCCGCACCGCGGCGAGGACCCGCGCCCGCAGCGCGTCGTCGGCGCGCTCGAGGGCGCGCCCCACCGGGCCCACGGTGGTGAGGTACTGGGCGAGCGCCGACTCCGGCATGACGCACGGCACGTCGATCGGTCGGACGTCGACCGCCGACCAGCCGCTCTCGGCGAGGACGCGGCCGGTGCGGTCCGGATCGGCGAGCCCGAACTGACCGGGCTCGTCGGGGCGACGGACCGGCAGGCCCGGCAAGAGCGGCGCGGCCGCGCGCTCGGCCGCCGTCATGAACGCGTTCTCCTCCGCGCTCCGCCACACGACGCAGCGGAGCGCCGCGCCGCGCCGCGCCGCGCCGCGCAGGTTCGCGAACGCCTCGACCGCGTCGCGGAAGAACATCACGCCGAAGCGCGAGGCCACCGCGTCGAAGGTCTCCGGCGCGAACGGGTACGTCTGCGCGTCGCCCACCACGAGCTCGACGGGGACGCGCTCGCGCTCGGCGCGGGCCCGGGCCGCGGCGATCATCACCTCCGCGACGTCGACGCCGACGCACGCCCCCCTCCCGCCGAGCCGGCGCGCGATCGCGACGGTCGTGGCGCCCGTCCCGCAGCCGACGTCGAGCACGCGGCTCGCGTCGGCCGGGACGGCGCCGAGGACGAGGTCCTCGAACGGCTGGAGGACCCGGTCGAGGAGCTCCTGGGACGCCGCCCACCCTCGCCCCCCTGCCCCGCTCCAGATCGCCGCTTGCTCTTCGGATCCACGCTGTTCGTCCATCGTCGTCCCTCCTTGGTTTGACTTCGGGAGCCGCGAGGGACAGCATGCAACTTCAAGTTCACTTGAGGTCAAGGGGAGCGAGCGTCATGGACATCCACGAGGTCGCGCGCGCAGCGGGAGTCCCGGCTTCGACGATCCGCTTCTACGAGGAGAAGGGGCTCGTCCGGTCGATCGGCCGGCGCGGGCTGCGACGCCTGTTCGAGCCGTCCGTCGTCGAGCGGCTCGCGCTCATCGGGCTCGGCCGCGCCGCCGGCTTCACCCTGGAGGAGATCGCGGCGATGTTCGCGCCCGGCGCCCGCCCGCGCGTCGATCGCGCGCGGCTCAGCGCCAAGGCCGACGAGCTCGACGCGAGGATCGCCAGGCTGACGAAGATGCGCGACGGCCTGCGGCACGCGGCGGCGTGCAAGGCGCCGAGCCACCTCGAGTGCCCGTCGTTCCAGCGGCTCCTCCGCGCGGTCACCTCGGGCGCCCTCCGCGCCGAGGCCCCGCGCGCGCGGCGCCGACCCGGCGGGGCCGCGGCCGACGCCCGCGCGCGCGCCGCGTCCGGCCGGTAGCGCGAGCGACCGCGCCCGAGGGCCGCGTCGAGCCCGAGCCGCTCGGCGCGCGCGCGGCCTCGCGGCGCGCGGCGTGGGTACTTTTCTCGCGAGCGCGGCGAAGCCGCCGAGAAGGTGCGATCCTGACGTCGGGATGACCTACCGGACCCAGGGCGAGCGGCCGTCGTACCCTCCGGAGCCCCCCGCGCCGGCGCCCGCGCCGCCCGCCCCGCCCGTCGCCCCTCGGCACGCCGTCGTGCGCCGGTACGGCGTCGTCGCCGTGACGTTGATGGCCGTGCTCCCGAGCGCGTTCGGGATCGGCGTGGGCGCCGTGATCTTCGGTCGCACGTCCATCACCTGCGAGCGCTCGGCGAGGGGCGAGGCGCCCCGGTGCGTCGGCCGGGATACGAGCCTGGTCGCGCCCGTCCACGAGGAGCTCGTCTTCAGGCAGGACGACGACGTCCGCGTGCTCGAGATCGACACCGGCGACTCCGTCGACGTGGTCATCGGCCTGCCGCGCGAGCACCTCCGCGCCGGCGTCACGCGCGGATCGGTGCGCGAGATCGTCGAGAGCGCGCGGAGCTACCGCCGCGACGGCGACGCCCTCCGCTTCGAGGCGTCGCGCACGCTCGTCTTGCCCTCCGTCTTCGCGGCGCTGGTGGGAGCCCTCTTCGCCCTCTTCCTCGCGACGTTGATGCCCGCGTGCGATCTCCGCTTCGGCGGCGACGACGGCAAGCTCACGGTCACGTCGCGCCGGTCGCTCTGGCAGGCCCTGCGGCGAGCGCGACCGAGCGCGGCGACCTACGACCTCGCGCGCGCCAAGGCGGCCGGCGCCCGGAGCATCGACGACAGCGCCTTCGAGGAGCTCGTCCTCTACGACGGCTCGGAGCGCGTGCTCGCGGTCGGCTCACCCGGCTCGGTCCGCGACGCCGCGGCGCAGCTCAACGGGGCGATCCGCGAGCTGCGCGACGACACGCCCGAGGAGCTGGCTCGCGAAGAGCTCGCCCTCGCGCAGCGCGAGCGGGCGGACCGCGAGTGGCTCCCCGACTGAAGGCGCGGCGCGCCTTCTCGGGCGCCGCCGGCTCGGCCCACGCTGGAGAGCGAGGGCGCGCGCGCCGCGTACTTGACTTTCTTGTTAATTAACCTATTGGTTAACCACGAGCCGCCCGACGATCCCCCATGTCCAAGCCCACGAACCTCGACCAGCTGTTCGCCGCGCTCGCCGATCCCACCCGCCGGGCGATCGTCGCAGAGCTCGCGCGCGGCGAGGCCACGGTGCTCGAGCTCGCGGCGCCGTTCGACGTCAGCCTGCCCGCCATCTCGCGCCACCTCAAGGTGCTCGAGCAGGCGGGCCTCATCACCCGCGGCCGCGACGCCCAGCGGCGGCCGTGCCGGCTGCGGGCGGAGGCGCTCGACGAGGTCACGCGGTGGGCGCTCCACACGCGCGCCGCGTGGGACGAGCGTGTCGATCGGCTCGACGCGTACCTGCAGACGATGAAGACGACGAAGGAGAAGAGGAAGAATGGCAAGCGAACGCCCTGAGACCGCCTGGTCGCTCGACCGCGAGATCGTCCTCACGCGCGTGCTCGACGCCCCGCGCGAGCTCGTCTTCGAGGCGTGGACCAAGGCGGAGCACCTCACCGCCTGGTTTTGCCCGAAGGGCTTCACAACCACCACGCGCGCGATCGACGTGCGCGTCGGGGGAGCGTGGCGCTTCGACATGGTCGCGCCCGACGGCACGCTGTGGGGCAACCGCATCGTCTTCCTGCAGATCGAGGCGCCGGGGCTCCTCGTGTTCGATCACGGCGCGGACAAGGACGAGGACCCCGAGCGCTTCCGGGTCACGCTCACCTTCGATCCGCAGAGCAACGGCAAGACGGTGATGACCCTCCGCCAGCTCCACCCGACCAAGGCCCTCCGCGACGCGAAGATCCGCTTCGGCGCGGTCGAGATCGGCAACGGCACCATGGACAACCTCGCCGAGCACCTCCGCCGCCTGCGCTGATCCCCCGCGACTCCATCGCCCGCGGCGCGGCGCCTGCTCGACGCGTCACGATCGCGTCGAGCAGCTTCGTCACCTCCGCCCGAGCGGCGTCGCTGAGCTCGACCCAGCTCGGGGACGGCGATCCCCCGGTCGCGAAAATGGGCAGCAAGCTGCCTAATACGCGCTCCTTCGACCCTCTCGAGGGTGTCGAGTCGAGGCGGACGGGTCAGGAGTGGCGCGCGAGCTCAGGCGATCACCTTCGAGCGCGTGCCGTCGGTTTCCGCCGTGGCCGGGGTGGCCCCGCGCGCGAGGCGGGTCGCGCTCTCCTCGGCGGCCGGGCTCGTCCCGAGGGGCAGGACTCGGCACGCGCCTCGACCGGGATAGAAGCGCTTGTTGGCGCCGGGCGCCGCATAGCCGTTGATGAGCACGCGCCGCGGCTTGGCCGAGACGTTCGGCGTGCTCCCGTGAACGGCGTAGGGGCCGAAGAAGAGGACGTCGCCGGCGCGGCCGGTGACCGGCGCGGCGCGCCGCGCATCGACGGCCTGCGTGCCGTCGCCCCGGACGAGGCGGCCCGCGTCGTCGAGCGCCACGGCGTCCTTGGGGACGAACTCGAGGGGGCCGTTCTCGTCGGTCATGTCGTCCACGAGGAGGATGGTCTGGACGTACGAGCCGCGGCCGGTGACGTCGCGCCAGGTGTCCCCGCCCTTGTCCCGGTGCTGGATGTCTTGATGCCAGTCGAACGCGACGCCGTCGTTCGGCATCTTGTAGTGGGCCTGGCAGAGGAGCTGCTCGCAGCTCGAGGTGCCGAGGAGCTCGAGCGCCGGCTCCACGAGCCGCGGATCTTCGCTGAGACGAAGGAGCACGGGCTCGGCGCCGCCGGCCCACACCACGCGCTGCACGACGACGGCGCGCTCGGGGGTCGACGGCGGGGAGAGGACGAAGAACGCGCCGGCGTGATCGCCCGTCTCCCGTAGCGTCTGCGCCACCGCGTACAGCCGCTCGAGGGCGACCCGCGCGGCGGCCACCTCCTCGGGCTCGAAGAGGCCGCGCGCGACCACGAACCCGCCCTCGTCGAAGGCCCGCTTGTCGTCGTCGGAGAGCTTCATGGCGTCCACCTCGAAAATGGCGTCCACCTCGAAGGATAGTGGCGCGACCTCAGCCCGAAAACTTTCCGGGCTCGTCGCCAGTGCAAGCCCGGCTTCGGGTGTGCCAGGTGGACGTAGACGCTTCGCGCCGCACGAAAGTTTGGCACAGCCGCGACCTTAGCTGGCATGGCGCTCCTCGGCTCCATCACCCTGGATCTACGTGTCTTTCGTGCGCAAGACCTGATTCCAGCAATATCATATAATTCCGTTGAGGGCCGAATTGGCACGCACCGTGCTCATTCTGCGCAATGTGGCGCACACAAGGCAGATTGCGCCATCGAAAGGCTATCCCATGCGCTTCCCCTCGCTCCTCCCCATACTTCTTGCCCTCCCTCTCCTCGCCACGTCGGGGTGCGCCGCCGCGCCCGACGAAGACGAGCCGCAAGGCACCGACGAGGCCGCGGTGAAGCGCACGCGCACCTGCGAGGGCGCCGAACCCGCCTCACGCAGCGCGGCGTTCGACGTGTTCCGCAACGAGGACTTCGTCTCTCGTCTGTGACCCGTCGCTCCACGCGAGCCCGAACCGCGTGCCCCCCAGCCCCGCTCGGTCATCGAGCGGGACCGGACGGACACGCGGTCGCGCCGTAGCGGACGCGCGCCACGGCCTTGGTCTCGTCGGCGTAGCACTCGACGATCTCGAGGGACGCGGCGCGGTAGAGCGAGCAGTCGACCCCGAGCGCGGGGCAGCTCGTCGCGAAGCGGTTCGAGGGGAGCTCGGCCTCGACGAGCGCGCGCTCGTAGCCGACCACCCCCGGGGCGCGCCCCTTCCCGCCCGAGCGGAGCGGGCGGAACGTCGCGCCGCCGGACGACTCGTCGCACGGCTCCGCCGCGATGAGCCTACCGGGATACCTCGGCAGGCGCGCCGGCCAGCCCGCGGGGCCGCGCGCCGCCGGGTCGAGCGCCCCCCACGCGAGCGCCGCGGTGAGCGCACACGCGGCGAGCGCGAGGAGCGCCGCCGCCCGCGCCGGGGCGCGCGGGGGGATCGCGAGGTGGTACGAACCCACGAGCATGAGCGGCAGCGCGACCAGCGACGCCACGACCGGCGCGCTCTCGTCGCCGACCAGGAGCCGGCGGCCGAGCGCGGAGTAGGCCAGGAGGATGGCCGTAGGGACGCCGAGCACGACGGCGAGCGGCCACGCGCGGCGAGGGTTCCGTTGGATGGGCTCGCGGCGCTCCTCGGCGGTCGGGTCGCGATCGGGACCTCGGGGGTCGACCTCGCGCGCGGCGCCGAGCTCCGCCTCGAGCGCGTCGATGCGCCGGTGCGCGGCGGCAAGCGGATCGCGGTACTCGTTCACGGGTCGAGGCTCCTCGCTGGAGACAACGGCAGCGTCGGCTCGATCTTGAGCGAGCCCGGCCTACCGGCGGTTCGACGGGCCGCAACCCGTCCGCGGACACGAGCACCCTCACGTGGGCGCCCACGCGCACCTCGGGCGCCGGGCGTCAGGGACGCCGACTCGATGCGCTGGTCGTCCTCGAAGGTCCCGGTGGGCGACGCGAGATCCTCGAGCTGCACCGCGCCGTCGACGATCCAGCGGCGCGCGTGGCTCTCCGCCACGCCGCCGCCCGGCAGGACCATGTCGCAGTCGGCGGCGCGACCGATCGCGATCGTCGGCCGATCGACGGGAAATTCTGCCGTGTCGTGGCGGGCCCCGGCGAAGCGGAGGCCCCGGCGTCGAGCTCCCATGACGAGAGCGTAGCACTCGCCCCTGGGCGCGCCGGCCTCGCGCCCGACTCAGAGGCCCAGGATGAACTTGATGTGATCCTGGATGACCTTCTGCTGGTCGAAGGCGCAGTGGCCGCCCGGCTTGGTGTTGTCCTTGGTGAGGCTCATGCCCGCCGACGTGTACGCCGAGACGGCCTGGGCGTAGCTCTGGGGCCAGATGGGATCGCCGGTCGTGATCTCGAAGTGCAGGCGGAAGTTCTTCTTGGTGTCGGTGGACGGGGCGAAGCTGCTCGCGGGGGGCGCGGCGCCGCACTGCATGAGCGCGCCGCCCACGTAGTCCTTCGCGTGAAGCGGGACGAAGTGCGTGGCGAGGAACCCGCCGCCGCTCGACTGGCCGGAGAAGACGATCTTCTTCTTGTCGAGGTCGTACTTGGGGAAGAGATCCTCCTGCACGAGGGCGTGCAGCTTGTCGGCCGCCGAGGCCTGCGCGGCGTTCCCGCCCTCGTTCCAGCCCTGCCCGTTCGGGGCGAGCACCGAGACGCGGATG